>JANQHA010000602.1 GCA_028282865.1 Oligoflexales bacterium | reverse complement strand
AAAACACCAGATGGCTCCCCAGTTTTATCTGAGGCCGAAATATTGACAAGGCGAACTTCTCCCTCCTTTAAAGGCTGCACGCCAAAGCTCAGGTTGGTGGACAGATCGACTTCCGTTTGAAATAACTCTGGCTCACCAATTTCGATAGTTCGATTTATATCAGCTTCAACTAATTGCAACGGATATCTAAATATTTTTCTATCATGATGAATATAAATCGATCCAGCGTGCATTGACTTTGCGATGTCTGCAAAAAATGACGGAGATTTGTTGTTACTAGTGAGGCTGCTAGTTTCACTAGTGTCTTTGAGCTTGTCCGCAGGCAGCATGTCATAGGTAAGCATCTCTGCCCATATGACGCGAGGTGACTGAGCGTACAGGTTGACTTCGTAGCCGCAAAATAATAGATGGATCGACAGTGTTAAAATTTTTTTCTTCATACTTTGCTCGCTTTCATTGGTGGTTAGCTATAAAGCTGGTAGACCATATGGTATACCAGCCCTTTCATGCTTTAATCTAACTCTACGGTGGGTTTTCGAGTGACGGTGCACTGTTGCTGGTTATCCAGTTTGTAACCCACTTTTGAAATTAAGAATTTAGTTTCATCTTCGTTTTTTGTCCGATATGAGAACCTAAAAATAGTGCTCTCATTTGAGTCTTTAGTAATTTTCACATCTAAATCTTCGAGAGAATACTTTTGGTATTCACTTTCAGCTATTTTTACTTTAGCTGAACTGACGGCTGATTTCGCACATTCATAGGCATACGTTTCGAAATCGCTGGATCCGAATAAGTGTGGGCACACGGTTAGGCTCGAAGCGATTAACAAAACTGACTTGGATAGATTTCTCATATTTTCCCCTTTTAGTTAAAAAATTAAACTTGCTGATGCATCAGTGGTGCTTGGTTTAGAAGATTGGTTAGGGGTTGTCAATATTTTTATCTGATTATTCGATAATTTTATCGAATAATTTGTTATGTCGATTTATTACCTATTTCCTGCTATAACCCTAGCCTCAACATTGGATAGAAGGCATTCTTCAGATGAAAAGCTTAGTTTTAATATTTAAATACATGTTTTTATTGATTTTTTTCGCTCCGATGTCGTATGCAGCCATCTCTGATAACCCGAGTCAAACTTGCGAGAGAAGATTCGATAAAAATGTCAGAGATCAGTCGGCCTCTTTTACAAGTGTCAATTCAAAAACCTACGAGGTTGTTGTGATCAGCCATGAGCCTCGGTTGGACGCGCGAGGGCAGCAAGTTGAGATTTTTGAAAATGGCGATGAGAGTAATCTTGAAGTTTGTTGTACTGCCAATATTGAACGCACTTTGCTAAAGTTGGAGGGTGAATCCTTCGATATTGTTTCTGAAGAAAAATACTCTATTGATAAACCTAGGACTTATAGCTTAGAGAAGATTTTGCCTGAAGTATGGGGGCTGTTAGGCCCCATATACTCGGGACGAAGAGGTAGGGGAGACCTACAGACGATTAGGATTAAAAATCAGGACTATTACGACTTGCCACTCTACCGAACTTATCGAGTGCTGGTACGAGAGGTTTCGCCAGGCCCCTCTTCTGGAAAACTCATAACCTACCTACAGGTATTTGACGGCAGTCATAGTCTTTCTACCGAGCATCATGTGGTCGTTTTAGACTTGGACCCAAGCCATGCAGTTGATAATCAGCTACCTGTTAAAAATATTGCTCCTACTGATGGTGCTTTCTTCCTGCTTCCCATGGAACGCGCCTCGAGACCCGATAATCCGTTTTTCATGAAGCACCGGTTTGGAGATCGAGATGGACTTTTTGAATTAGGTCGTTTCTTCATCGACAGGGACCCTACCTCCAGTAGGGTGGGGCGTTTCGTTTTGGGGTGGAAAATGCCTACCATCGTTAAGCGCGCTGATCAGTCAACTATCTTGGCTTACTCAGATCGGGTCGGTGCTCATTTGTTTAGTAAAGATTGGGGTTTTAAAAGCGAATATTCAGAGTCTTTTTTGGATGATGCATTGCAAGAAAGTTACGTAGACTATTTTTTGAGTGCCCCAGGCGAGTCTTTTTTGGAGAATTTACAGCAGAAAAAGCTCGGAACCAAACTAACTATTAACGAGGATACGCAGTAAAATGGCCCGACCAGCTAATCGGCATGAGCCGATGATTCATACATTGTTAGAAGTTTATTTAGACCTCGCATTGCGTGACAGTATTCACTCGCTGAATCTTAGGCATTTAGCAGAAAAAGCAGATGTTGCTTACAGCACAGTTCATTATTATTTTGGCCCGCCAAATAATATTGTTGATGAAGCATTGGATTACGTCGCCGAAAATGCTCAGAGTTTTATGCGAGCAGCCATGGAATCTGCTCTTTGGGATAGCAATAAAAGTCTAGTTTCGACTTATGTTAGCGCTAATTTTTCATGGCTCAAGCAACACCAATCCCACGCGGCATTCTGGCTTTATTGTATTCACTTAGGTGCCGGGAGGTCTCAATATCATGAGAGGGTGAACCAACGCTTTTTTGATGGTCAGAAACGTATTTTAGAGATACTAAAGCTAGAAAAGCAGCGGAAGGCAGGTTTGGATATGTCTTCACGGGATCTTACTTCCATCTCAAGATCACTGCATGCGCTATTACTGGGGAGCATGACTCAGGCTTCACTTGATTCTGCTAAAAAAATTGAATCTTACAGGGCTGAAGTTGAGAAGCATTTTGAAAGGTATTTAAGCTCATTCATGCGTTAATCAAATACAAAACTATTACCTCGACTACTATGGTTTTACTTTCGTTTAAAGTACTTCAAGAACTCTGCGCTAGTTTGTGACGTTCACGTAAGCCGGATATCCGGTAACTGCATATTTACTTGGAGTCGAGTCTACCACAATTGGAATACCTTGAGCCCTGGCATTTGGTTTTTCAGCTTCACATGGGCCACATAAAAATGGAGCGACTACTAAAATTCTTTTAGTCTTCCCAGAGGAGGGTTTATTTTGCGTTTTAGGGATAGAGTTAGCACTGAGATAATCCAGGATGCTGTTGAAATCAAAAACCTGCAGTTCGTCTCCAGCGCTGTAGTCAAAGGGAGAACTACCAAATAAGACAGTACTCTTCTTACCAGCTAAACTTTTTGCTAGGTCAGAGTTTCCGCTGGTTTGGTTGTACCTTCTAGTATCGACTTCGTAGATGTGTCTCCATTGATTTTTTTTACTGCTTGCTGGAATGTAATGAAACGAAAGCCCAGTGTCTTGAAAGCTATTGTTGTTATATTTTTGCTGGCTTCCTTTCCAGTATCCCGATTCTTTTTTCATTTG
>JANQHA010000531.1 GCA_028282865.1 Oligoflexales bacterium | reverse complement strand
CTCTGCCGGTACAGTGTATCAGCTGTTAAATACACTTAGTAGTTTAGGCAATACCTACACTTTATCAGATGATATCAATTTAGGTTCAGGTGAAACAGATCTGACCATTAACGGTGATTTAGAAGTTGACGGAAACTTTGCCCTAAGTGAGGCTAGTTCTACTATCAATATGCTGGTTGACGGAACTTTAACTTTTAAAAGTGGAACGACTTGGAATGGAGATATCAGTCGTATTACTGCTGATGATTTTATTTTAGAAGCTGGGGTTACCATCAACGGAGATATCTCCTCTATTGAAGTTAGCAAAGATATCGATTTAATTGGCAGCTTAACCGGAACCGTGGACTCGATGATTGCTGGTGGTGAGATTAATGTATTGGGAAGTCTTGTTGGTAATTTACCTTATGCGAGTTCTACCGATTTTACGGTGGCGCTCGGTGGCTTGATTGATGCGACTGGTGCTGGGTTTAAAGGCGGACTGCAGCCAGCTGGCCCAGGTTCTAGCACGGTTAATGGCGATGGTGCTAGTTATGGCGGAGCGGGTAATGCGTCACGATTAGGTATTTCTTCAGGTAAAATTTATGGCTTACCTATAAGCCCTTTGACTTTCGGCTCTGCCGGTAGCAGTGGTGATAGTACGGTGGGTGGTGCAGGTGGCGGTGTTATACGTATTATATCGACCGGAACGACAGCAATCGATGGTACCCTACGAGCTGATGGCGTAGCGGGTGCTGGCTATATTGGCAGAAGTAACAATGCCAGCGGGTCCGGCGGTGGTAGTGGTGGATCAATATGGCTTGATACTGCCACGATTCAGGGAACCGGTGAACTTAGTGCCAACGGTGGTGATGGAGGAACTGGTGACTACGAAGACAATAGCCTAGGTGGCGGACCTGGTGGAGGTGGCCGCATTGCCGTGTATTATAATATTGACGCTTTCACCGGAAATGGTAGCTCCTCAGTTGCTGGTGGTCGTATCAAGGAAAGACCAAACAGCGCAGCAGCAATGGGAAGCAATCTCTGGTATAGCAAATCCAATACTGTAGCTCCAAGTCATGTCGCTTTTGTTTCATCGACTCCGCTAAATGGTAAATTTAGAGTGATATCGGATGGAGATACGATATGTGATACCGATGCAGCTAGCTATGGGATGCTAGGAACCTGGAAGGCGATCATTTCTGATGCTTCAATGCCTGCTTACCAAAGAATCGCTATTAATGGCGCGGTGTACAACACCAACGGTGATATAGTTGCAAAAAATTCAGCTGAACTATGGGGTGGTAATCTTTCGACTGCAATTGGTTATGATAAAACTTCTACCGCTATTGGGACAGTTCATGTTTGGACCGGTTCAACTTTAACAGGTAATTTGGATATTGATGCTTGTGCTCATTGGGCCGATGGAACTTCCGGTATTAGTGGGCGAGTTGGTGTCGCTAACGCAGATGACTCTAATTGGATTGATTCCACTTCTAAATCTTGCAATAGCAAACTTCGGCTTTATTGTATCAGTCAGTAGCGTTCGAGCTCTAGTTGATCAGGAGCTTACCATGATATCAGAGTTCCGAGACCGGCATAAGGAGTATGCATTTTAAGCTGATAATCGCCGTTGTTGTTATTTTCTCCTTCTATAGTGATTCGCTCATTCATAACGAAGACAAGGTAGTTAAGCTTGATTCCGTGAGTTACAAATTCATGTGCAGTGTAGATAGCGTCCAGTCCGACTTTAGTTGAAAAAATAGAATCAGTCGTATTTAGTCCAATAACTGCTCCGGAAATATCTTGGCCAAACCAAGGAACCAGCAATAGAGGCGGCAAGATAAATTCGGTACGAACTTCATAGCCCAAGCTTAGCCCTCCAATAATTTTTATATTTTCTATTCTGGAGGTATTTCCGACTCGAGAAACCTCGAGTGAGGAATCTATAGTATACCTTCCAATTTTAGGCTCTAAATAAACTGAGCGAAATGGACCCCAGCTGAAAACCATCCAAGCGTAAGATAAATTGAACCTCTGCCAACCAATTTTTATAGTCTGTCCATCAGAGGTCTGGTCTTTGACTGTAGGTACGATATCCCAATAAAATCGTAAGCCATCAAACAAGCCCCCTCTTGATTCGAAAACCAAAGAGTATAGCATAGAATCTGTTATGTACTTTTCGCCACTTCGAACCAAAGAGTGGCCAACCCTCATTCCTAAAAATCCTGAGGCAAACCCTGACTCAAAACCAACAGTAAACATATCTCGTGCTATGCCAATAAAGTCGATACCTGGAGTTTCTTCTTCAATCTCTGGCTCAACAGCTAAGTGCTCGGATTCAATATCACTGGTGTCAGGTATTGGTTCGGTGACTGGTTCCTCGGCATCTGTAGCGTTTGAGCCATCTACAGGTGGGATATCGACATCTGTGGCATCTAGTGTCGTGTCTGCTTTTCCTCCGCATTTTGGTAGTAAACGGATATCTTTTCTTGGAAGTTTCAGAATGATCTTCGTTCCTGGTTTTACAGCTCGCCAATCTTTCACATGATCATTGATATCTTTATGGAAATTTACCCATGCTGCGTGGCCATACAAAAAGTAGGGTCCCAATCGTCCGTCAATACCTTGCCTAAGTAATAGGCTTGATAGTAGCTCATCTTGCCTGACGGTATGTTCAATTGTGGTAAGTGTGGATGGCTCAATACAATAGGGATCAATTGCTTTTGTACGAAATTCTGTCGCAGACAGTGAACCCGCAAGTACAAAAAGGGTTACGACTCTATAGAAAATTCTTTTGCTACAGATGCCGTTCAATAATTGGTAACCTCCAAAAAATTATTTTGCGATTATATCAGGAGACCGAAAAGGCGTCACTAAGCTAATATCTACAATAATCCCGCAATTTAGGTTGAAACACCATACTCTTCTGCCCTAAAATTGCTAGATACGTAGTAAAGTTCGTTTCTTTGAAAGAATGTTTAAGTAAGACTGAAGGTCAGCCTGGATTTTAGTAGGCTTATTTTAGCTAATAACGAATTGGTCGGGGCAGTATCGTGAAAAATTTAATAAGTACCACTACACTGTTTGTTTCGTCTGGCTGGAGTATCGACCAAGCTCTCAAATCTATGATTAAATGCAGGGTAAGTAGTGCTCTGGTCTTTGATGATTCCGAGGAGATTGTCGGTATTGTAACTGAGCGGGATATTCTAAGAAAAATATCTCTCCTAGATTTGGATAGAAAATTAGCCCGAAAGATAAATACTATTATGAGTCGGCCAGTAGAATTCGCTTTTTTTTCAACTATCGACGAGGACGTGCAAAGGATGCACCGAGAGATGTCTTTACGTCACTTTCCAGTGCTTAAAAAAAAGGGCGCTGCTACTAAGCGTAACGTAGCGGGTATTATCACTGTGACTGATATAGCCCGTAAATATATGGATGATATCTGTGGGCAAACTACATACGACAATAATTCCTATTGAATTATATAATTTGTTTGAAAGCTCCTAAGAGCTGAGTTTTTATTATCCAACCTTTTTATATTTGGCGAGCTCATTCTTAAGGCTAAAGATATCCCCTCTTAAATCAGAAAGGCGCTGGGCGATAAGGCGAGATAGGTTGAGGCAGATGATTCCAAAAATCTTCGGATCCGAGTCATAAAGAGAAAATATATGATCGTATGGTATTTCGAGTACGTAGCAGCTAGTGTCTGCTACGACATCTACCGTATACGTGTGCTTTTCCAGCAATACCACGACTCCGAAGACCTCACCTCGTTTGAACCTCTCGTATTTAACTGTTCCATTAGGAAGGTCTTTTTGCAACTTTGCAGATCCTTCAAGAAGTACGTAGATTTCACGACCATTTTGACCAGCTCGGATGATATAGTCACCGGCTTGAAAACTTTTTACTTCGCACTTTTTTACAACTTTCTCGATCTCCTTGTCGTAAAGCTCGAAAAAGATTGGACATGACTTTAAGATGTCTTCAATGGCCATAACGCTTCACCTCATAAGGTTATGATGCTTTTTTTGACTTTTCAAGCGACTGATGAATCTTTTCTAATACTTCAAGGATACTGCGATCACCGCGACTTAATTGATTGCCGTGGATTTGGTA
>JANQHA010000527.1 GCA_028282865.1 Oligoflexales bacterium | reverse complement strand
CGACGCTCACAAAAGTTCGCTGGGGATGACAACATCGTCATACCCAATCACGACCGGTTGTCCGCTCGCTATGGGCCTAGATTTGAGGGTATGCGCCTTAGCTCTCTGCTGTGCATGGTGAAGTCTTTGCATTAGCCAGGTGGATGATTGCTCCGGTTCTAAGGTTCCCGATATCAATAGTTGGTGTTTTAAAGTCATCGTCATGTGCTGCGATTCTAAAAATTACGATATATTTATCATCACGAACCCATTTAAAATCGCTCCCTGATTCTACGTCATGATCTGGTACTGTCATAGTTACTTGCTTTTTTTGTAAATCAAAGATAACAAAATCAGTTGCGTCATATATCCCAGTTGGCTGTTGGTAACTGTAGCGCCCTGTATGAGATATATAGCCATCTGTATCGGATTTCGACCATATTTGTGTACAATAATCTACCTCTTTATCTAAAAATTGCTTTGCCCACTGCAAATCTGATTTATTATTGAAAAATTTTTCAACCTGTTTTTCTCGTAGTATCAATTTAGCTTTATTATAGAGCAGAGTTGAGACTAATAGTGCGAGCCCAATGATTACGATATACATGAATTTTCTTATTGTCATTATGGCCTCAAAATTTTTCGTGCAAATGGAGTAAGTTGCTTTATAATTTGTTCGCCCCGTGTGTCTTTTTTGTTATATCGATATCCATGTGAGTAACAGTTAGCCATAGCTATATCTGATGTTGATATACCTTTTTTCCTTCTATAGTCGTATGCCATTCGTAGGTATGCCGATGAAATCTTTACGGCTTCTTTTTCGTTAGAAAGAAGATTGTACAGGCGCTTATCTGAAATATTTGGATTTGCTTTATAATATCCTTTTTTAATAATCTCTCGTGCAGTGGACATCTTTACTTGGGCTAGGCCGACTGATGTATCTCTTATTCCATATTTTCCAAGGATATCCATTAAGTCGTCGGGAGCCATTCTTGCAATTTCATCGGTTAGTATCGAGGAAAGCAGAATCGGATCAATAGCGTCATTTTTTGCTGCATTTCTAATTTCTGAAGACAGTGGCTTTAATTTGTTGAAGACTTCTTTTTTGGTAGTACGTGCTAGGCCGTCTAGATAAATCAAATCTTTTTTATCATAAAATATTTCTAAGAACTCTGATTTAGCTTTTAAATAGGCTTTTATAACTTTGTTGCCCTTCGGCTTTTTTAGCTTTTTTGTAAGGCTCCCAGCTGGAACAGCTAAACTTTCTAAGTTATCTGTTTGATTATCGTTAGGGTCAGACCTGAGGTAGTAGCCGTACTTTGATTTGACTATATGAACACCTGTGATTAAGCCTGATAAAACTTTATTGATCGCTTCTTCAATACCAAGAGTTTGGTGGTCATCTGTCACAAAGGCGATATTTTTCCCTGATTTATTTTGGATAATCAATATAATTCGAAGTTGTTTTTTTAACATATTGTACCTCTAGAGATTTTACCTATGCTTTCTCATATACCACTCCTCGGCCTTCTCCAATTCTCTGAATTTTTTTTTCTCTGATAAGGGTATTGAAAGCATTCGTCACTGTGTTACGAGATACGCTCACTTTTGATAAAACATCTTTTGTCTTAAGTTGACCATATTCATCTAGCATTTCCATAATGGTGTGTTTAATATTTACTCCTTTTCGCAATTCTTTTTCGAAATAGAATACTAGCTTTACAAAATCTCCAGTGGAGAAGTATTGGGGTTTTTTTAGCCCTCTATTAATACAAGAGCTAAATATAAGAGGTACTCCTGACCCCAGTTTTTCGATTAAGCGTAATTTTCGGGCAAATTTTGCTATTAGCGAATTACGTAGATAAGTGCTTCCATCCCCTAAATTATTAACGTCTATCAGTCCTGGAAAGTCACCTGGGTTAAAGATTTCAAGTCGATTGTCGTAGAGCGCTACTTTTATTGGCCCGGGAATAGAGTATTTTCTATGAATAACTGCGTTGGTTAAGGCTTCTCTAATTGCCTCTGAAGGAATTATGGTTTTACCTTTTAGCTGCGCCCCTATGAGCCGATGATGACGCTCTAGCCAAGTGACTAGCTGTTGAAATGTTGTCTCAATTACTTGTGGTATTGGACCAGCAAACTCATGACTTTCAATAACGTTTCTCCCATTTTCTCCACGAAAACGAGTGCACATTAAAGTGGCGCCCGGAATGAACTTATCAGGTTGAGAAGCGAACATTAAAACTCCCCCATTAGATACCAGGACTTTCTTATGAGCGCTATTTGCTAGGACTCCGTCTCTTACTAAAAGCGCGGTTGTAAAGTTGGGACCGTAGGCTTGTTTTATCAAGTCCGTGTCCAAATCTTCTTTAGTAGCAGTTGATGACTCTCTATCAAAAGCTAGCCTTCTTTGGTCTCTTTTTAGCTCTTCTAAGTAGTCTTCATTAATTCGCCGGGTATGTGGGCCTATCCGGATATATATCCCTTTGGGAAGGCCTTCGTTGGTTACATAATACGGTTTCTGATGCCCTTTACTGATTTTAATAATTATAATAGTTTTACCGTCGAGATTTTGCTCATAAACCTCTGGAATCAGAGAAGGTTTTATTCCATCAAATATTGCGTTAGGTAGTTGTTCAAAACACCTTTCGATGTCATTGTCCTTGATTCCAGTTATTACTCTGGTTTTATCTTCTACACCAATCACCAATTCGCCCCCGCTAGTATTGGCAAATGCAACGCAAGTTCGGATGATTGAAGTTAGTTTGCTTGGTATTTTCTCTTTAAATTCTAGTGATTTAGACTCTCTGCTTGGATATTGCATCACACTCTCAAGAAAATATTTATAAATGCACAAAAATGCACAAGTCAATTATAAATGCACAAAAACGCACAAGTCAATTATAAATGCACAAAAATGCACAAGTCAGTTGTAAATGCACAAAAATGCACAATGATTCTATCCTACTAGCAACTCACTAAGGGTCAATTGATATGGTAGAGCCTGTTTTGTATAATTTATATACATATTAAAAAATATATTGGGAGATAGATTATGATTAAGCAGGTTTTGCTTGCGATCGTCACCATAGGAATATCAACAGCATTTGGCTTGGCAGACGAGCTAAGTTTTAATTCAGAAATACTGATAGAAAATGATCCCGACCTTAGAGTACCAGATAAAGCGTTACCGCAACTGGATGTGCCCATGCAGCCATATTACGAAGAGTTTGCTGCAGATGGACTGATAGAGGTGGTGATGGCAATTGGAGCCGAAAGTCTGTCACTAAATCAAGCTATGGAGTACAGTCGAGATCATTTAGAATCGTTCAATGTATCGGATGTCGTCGAAGAAAATCGACAATTGAGATTTATTAATCTAGACACTGGTAACCGGTACAAGATCGATTTTGTTGATACCAGGGAAGGTTGGGTTAGAGCCCTGGCGGAAGCAGAGGTGGTAGCCTATTTTGGTCATTCCCGTTATGGACGCGGGCCAACCTTTGAGACCATGACAAACTATTTTCGCATGGGTGGAAGGTTTTCAGATGTCGAGGTTGACACCAGAAATCCCCACTTTTCTCGTGAGTCTTTTCAGCAAACAGGAACTTACCCGGTTTTAACAACCCGCTATAATGGTGAGATCCTGCGATATCAATATCGTGGCGGGCGTTTGGAGGGGCATGGTCTACCTCAAGAGTCTTTTACGAAACTTATTAAAGGTAAGGACGCTGATTTGCGCCAAGCTGAATTTCTTAATCGTAAACAAATTTTTATTCTATACTCATGCGTGAATTATTATTACTGGGCTGAAAGTCTTCGTAACCGATTTCCTGACCCTAATGAAAAACTGTTTTTTGGAACCTATGGAAATGCTGTGCAACAAATACCCGCAGTATTTACTGTAATTAGGCGGTTACTCGAAAAACCGGAGAGATCACCAGAATTTGCAAGGGATCTTAATAGAGGTTCCTTATGTTTGGATACCAGTAGCAGTGGTAGCTGTTATGTGGCGTTTTAACATACCGCTCGCGCTTGGACT
>JANQHA010000650.1 GCA_028282865.1 Oligoflexales bacterium | reverse complement strand
CTCTTGATTTCCCTGGCTGGGTGAAGCCTTCATAGTTTCCAATCCGCGAAAATGAAGGGGTATTTTCTAACTCTGAGCAAACCCTGTCAACGGGAATATTACTCGATTTAGATGGTGAGAACTATCTAATTTTGCTAGCTTATATCAAGTAATCAGCGGTATTATCGGAGCTTGTCTGGCAGCGGACGTGGCCGGTTGCCTAGGAGAAGTTTTTTATGACAGTGGAGAGACCTGACCACTCTCAGGTGATGCTTTCAGCGATACAGCCGACAAACAGGATCACTCTTGGAAATTATCTTGGTGCTATCAGAAATTGGGTTAAGTTGCAGGCGCAGTATCAATGTTATTTTTTTGCAGTCGACTTGCACGCAATCACAGTTAGGCAAGACCCGAAACAGCTGCTAGAAGATACCTACACGGCAATAGCGACTTATTTGGCGTCAGGGATAAACCCGGACGAATGTGTATTATTCGTTCAAAGTCATGTGGCGGCGCATAGTCAGTTAGCATGGGTGCTAAACTGTTTTTCCTATATGGGTGAGCTAAACAGAATGACCCAGTACAAGGACAAAAGCAGTAAAAGCGGGAAAAATATTCCGGTCGGCCTGTTTACATACCCGGCCCTGATGGCGGCAGATATTTTGCTATACGATACCAATCTGGTCCCGGTCGGCGCCGATCAGAAGCAGCATATCGAGCTGACTCGAGATATCGCGTTACGGATGAATTCTGTTTATGGAGACGACACGTTTGTTACCCCGGAGCCATTTATAGCTCCATCTGGAGCAAGGGTTATGGATCTACAAAACCCGACAAAAAAAATGAGTAAAAGTGCTGAGAACGAAAAGGGCAGCCTTTTTTTGATGGACTCGCCTAAGCAAATGCAAAAAAAGATTAAATCTTCTGTGACTGACTCTGGATCGGAAGTTACTTACGATGACAATAAACCGGGAGTAAAAAACTTAATCGACCTGCAAGTCGCGCTGACAGGGAGAACCGCCAGCGAGGTTGTTGCCGACTACCAAGGCAAGATGTATGGACACCTGAAGGCCGATACCGCCGATATCATCGTCTCCGAGCTAGAACCACTGCAGAAAAAAGTCTTGCAGTATCTCGATGATCGTGGCGAGTTGCAACGAATCCTCACCAAAGGTGCTGGTGCTGCAGCGGAAAAAGCGGCCGAGACTCTAAAGAGAGTCTACGACCGCATCGGTTTTGTCGGGCTGTAGGCCGGATCGTGTTTTAAAATTCATCCGGCGTCTTCGTCGCTTTTTTAGCTGCGACCTTTGCTGAAATCCAAAATACGATCACTTTACGACTAGACGGTAGATGCCGCCGTTTAAATCGATCACCAGCAATTCGCCGTTTTGGTCAATCGCAAAGTCAGACGGATTTAGGTTTGAGTTCAATAAAAATTTATTTTGAGCTGCACCCTTTTTGTTGAGCCTTAATGACCAAATCTTGCCGCTGCCGTAGTCACCATATATATACCAACCTACTAATCTGGGGATCTTAGATCCGTAGTAAACGTCGCCGCCAGTGACCGAAAAGCCTTCACTACGAGGGTAGTCGAAGATTGGGTCTACTAAACTTAGGTTTGATCTCTCGGTTACGCAAGGGTTAGGGTTAAAGCAACGCATTCCCTCGGTAATCCTCCAACCGTAGTTCTTGCCTTTCTCTATGATGTTTATTTCCTCTCTTTGACTCTGTCCTACATCCCCAGCCCATAACTTGCCTGTCTTGCTGTCAAAGCTAAAACGCCAAACATTTCGAAGCCCGGTAGCATAAATGTTTGCTTGTGGGTTAGAAGAATTCACATCGATGGTCAGAATTTTTCCTAACAATGACCTAGGATTTTGGGCGTGATTTAATGGATCGCCACCACTGCCGCCATCGCCGGTAGATATATAGAGCAAGCCATCGCGGCCAAATGCAAGCTCGCCGCCATTATGGTTAGAAAACGGCTGTTTTACTTCAAGAAGTATTTTTTCATTGCCATTTTTACGATTAAGCTCGCTGACAACTGTCGTTAATTGACCTCTTCTTTTTGCGGTGTAGTTTACAAAATAACGTCCGTTCTCAGTAAACTTCGGATGCAATGCTAGACCTAATAGACCGGTTTCATTTGATGCAGCTGAGACGCGATCAGATAAATCTCTAAATATAGAGTGGCTCGCATTACCTTCTTTTACAGATTTGATTACGCCGCTCTGT
>JANQHA010000364.1 GCA_028282865.1 Oligoflexales bacterium | reverse complement strand
ACTTTAGGAGAAATCAAACTCCTCGAAAGTCGATTTGATAGATTTAAGCCAAATATCTCGAGCGGATGGAGAGACAAATCCTTGGCAGGGTCTGGAGTTTTTTTTGATCTCGCACCACATCTCATTGATCAAGCTGTATGCTTATTTGGCTACCCAAGCCATGTTTATGCCGACCTTATGATCCAAAGAGAAGAGGCTATGGTGGACGATTATTTTGACCTGACCCTCTACTATGAGAAAAAGAGAGTTGCGCTGCGCTCTTCAAGTTTAATCTGTCATCCAACAGCTCGATTTCAACTATTCGGAACAAAAGGGTCTTTTTTGAGCCCGCAGCTCGATCCACAAGAAGGTTTACTGAAGCAGCAAACCACACCTTATTCCGAGCCATGGATTGCATCAACTCAAAATATCGGCTCAGAGATTTGGAAGAATCCAAACGGCCGACCTAACATTGAACATATAAAAAATAAGGCAGGCGACTACGGTAGGTTTTTCTCTGGGGTCTATGACTCGGTTCGCAACTCCAGTGCACCACCTGTTGAGCCTACTGAGGCCTTGAATGTTATCAAATTAATTGAAACCGGACTTAACAGCTCAAAAGGCCTATCTCGTTTACCATTTGAACCGTTGGCGCTATAAATCGTCCCTTGTTTGTTTAAGTATTTTTAGTACACTGTGGCTCTGTATAACTAATAATAAGGAGGCGGTGCCTTGAAAAAAATCCTTCTAAGCGCGGTTGTATTAACTATTTTCTACACACCGGCAGATGCGATCGAGTTTGAAATCAACCATTCAGTTTACAATTACGACATCACTAATACTAAGGTCGAACCTGACAGTGGTAGCTCCTCTGAGACTAAAACAACTGAAATTCATAGCTTTGAAAAAGACCTTGAAATCGGCATTCAGATGGGAAGATACAATGTTTATGCAACACCACTCAACCCCGGATCCAGCTTTGCGTTCGGCTACAATATTTCTCGCGACCTAGAAGTCGGAGCAATATTCGGCTATCAAAGTAGCACGTCTGACCCCGAAGGCGATGACAAGTCCGAAGAATCATCGACAACAGTTGGAGTATTTGCTGAGCAAACCCTACGAATAGATAGAGGCTTGGACCTAGAAATAGCTGGGGCCGTGGCTCACTCTCAAGGTAAGATTAAATCGACAAGTTCTTCCACTACCACTAAGTCGAACACCACGACCAATGCCTTAGTATTCGGCGCAGATATAGTGAAAAGCTTTCATGAGCACTTTGCTTATGTTTGCGGTGCGTCTTATCGAATAAGATCTAGCAAAGAAAAAGAAGCTAATACTAAGAGCGAATCTTCTACTCTTTCTCTAAACCTAGCAGCATTTCGCTACACCTTTTAAGATGGATCGTTGACGATTTGTGACTCAAAGCAAGAAAAAGATTGTTCACATAACCACCGTACATCAACCCTTTGATGTACGGATTTTTTATAAACAATGCAGATCTTTAGCCGCTTACGGATTTGACGTATGGCTTATTGCCAGCCATGAGCATGACGAAGTAGTAGATAATGTGCATATCAAGGCCATACCAAAGCAGAAATCAAGGCTTAGAAGAATGCTGCTTTCTGGGTTTATTGCCTTTAAACACGCCAGAAATTTAAAGGGTGATATTTATCACTTTCACGACCCGGAGCTCATTCCGTTTGGCTTTATACTAGCTGCCACCGGTCATAAGGTCGTTTTTGATATGCATGAGAACATTACCAAATCGATACTCACTAAGCCTTGGGTCCCAAAGTATTTGCAGCGACCGGTTTCATTACTAGTTTACTTTATAGAAAAGGTGCTACTCAAAAAATTTGCTGTTATTTTTGCTGAATCATCTTATCAAAAAGATTTTGAATTTATCTCCCAGTCAGCGACCGTCTTAAATTATCCCAGGTTAGAGGACTTACAAAACCAGACTGAACAGAAGCATAAAGATTTTTGCGTTTCCTATCTCGGCAGTATCTCAGCAGATCGGGGGCTTATTACCACTTTAGAAGCATTGACGATTCTGGAGAAAAGAGGCTATAGGTGCGACTTCGACTGTATTGGAAGGGTACCAGAGACGCTGCAGCCAGTTATTTCAAAGATCGTTTCGAAACTTAGCTTGCAAAAAGTCCGGTTTCACGGGTTTTTATCATCCAAAGACAGTTACAAAACCCTAGCAAAAAGTCACGTAGGCCTCTCGGTGCTTAGTCCAGCACCTAATTACATCGAATCAATCCCAACAAAGATGTTTGAATACATGGCGCTTGGCCTACCCGTTATAGTTTCAGACTTTCCAGTATTGAGAAATATATTGGAAGCCCATGGCGGTGGCTACTGTATCGAACCTAACAATCCTAATAAGCTAGCTGATACTATAGCTAGGCTTATTGATGATAACGCTGAGTACCAGAAGTTATCGGGGCAAGGGCGAAAGACCGCTTCAGAGCATTACAGCTGGGAATCACAGTTTAATGTTCTAACTGAATTTTACCAAAGACTTTAAGAATTAGAGCTTAACGTCTTCTTTCCAACAATCAAGTAGTTAGAAAAAAACGGCAACTTGACACAGCTTTGACTAGACACAGAAAGGCCAAACGAGCGCAGCAGGTCAAGGTAATTTGAAGCCGACATGGGGTGGATATCAGAAGCTTTGGTAAAAGAAAACTTTAGCGAAATTTTTTCTAAAAAAGTCGTAAAAAAATTCCTTATTTTATAATCGGCATTCATTTCTCGAATTATAAGAACCCCCCCAGGATTTAAGCGCTGATATAAATTCTCTAGGACCAGCTTTTGGCAATTAACATCTTGATAGTGTAAGACGTCAAATAACAAAATACAGTCGTAATTGCCGCAGGGAACTTGGTTAAAAACATCAGATTTTTTATATTCAATGTTCCAACTATTTTCTTCAGCCACAGTTTGGCCAAGATGAATCCGCTTATCGTCCCAGTCTAACACAAGTTTTGAGCCCGTAGAGTTCTCGCCATAATACAGCTGATGATAAATACCGAACAACCCGACGCCGCCACCAACATCCAAGATTGATGAAGGTCCCGGTACCAAGCCCAAACAATCGACATAGACAGGATCTAATAGAAGTTTTCCCCTTACATAACCGGAGAAAAAGCGGCTATACTTCTTAAAGGCATCACCTATAACCCGCCTTATAGCTCGGTGCCTAGAGAAAAGCCCTGTTTTACCTATACGCTCGAAGCGCCTTAGAACGAAGAAACTTACTAGCCCAAAAAAGAAGCCAAGTATAGGCCCCAGCACAAGAGACCCTAACAATATTTGGTAGAACCAAACATCAACGCCTTTATGAATCAGATCTACCGATAAAGTCTCAAAGCTACCGTTGAGTATTAATGACCCCAACTGAAAATCGATATACATCAATATTGGCAGTAAAAAAGGATTAGAGATGTTGGCTGCTAAATATACAATTAGTTTATTCAACCTAAGGCTTGAGGCTACAACGATTGATATCAACAGATGTAACCCTAATAACGGGGTAACTCCAATAAATACACCTACCCCGACCGCTAACGCTACTTGGCGGGGTGACAAATGCTGACTAGCAGCAAATTGGATCACTTTTATAAAAATGGCTGGATGAAGTACTCTAAAACGGCCCCGAGAAGAGGCCTCTACTACCCCTCTCATCTGAGCAAAGTCAGATTTTATATTATCGATGAAACCCATAAAAACCTTATCTATACCTTTATATATAAAGCTTCAAAATGAGGGTCAAATCAAGAGCTAAGATTCATTGCGTTTTAGCCAGTGCTGGTTTAATCTGACGGCAGGCTTGATATTGATCACACAGGCAAAATAGAGGTATGAGTGAGCTCGATAAAACACTTAACAGGCGATAAACAAAAATTCCAATACAGGCATATTGGCCCGAGAGAAAAAGACCAGAGCAAAATGCTAAATGACTTGCAATTTGACTCGCTTGACGAACTTATGGCTTCGGTGATTCCTGAATCAATTCGTATCGAAACTAATAGCTTTAATCGACGCGAGAGAACTGAAAATGAAGCGCTTTTGGAAATTAGTGACCTTGCTAAAAAGAATAAAGTTTTTCGCTCCTATCTGGGACAAGGCTATTATGACACGTTCACTCCAGCAGTTATCCAAAGAAATATTCTCGAAAACCCTGCTTGGTATACTCAGTACACACCCTATCAGGCTGAAATATCTCAAGGCAGACTGACATCTTTATTAAATTTTCAAACTATGGTGATGGAGTTAACAGCACTAGAGGTTGCCAACGCTTCTGTTTTAGATGAAGCAACCGCTGCCGCCGAAGCTATGGCCGTATGCGACGCTATGAAAAACAAGAAAAAAGATCGGATTTTTCTCGTTTCAGATCAATGCTTCCCACAAACAGTTTCCGTTCTTAGGACACGCGCCAAGACTCGAGGCATCAAAATAGTTGTGGCAGATATTAAAAATTACAAGCTCGACGAATCAATTTTCGGAGTAATGATTCAGTACCCAACCGTGAGCGGACAAATCGATCATTATAAAGAGGTGGTAGATAAGGTAAAAGAACACGGAGGTATGACCGTTTTTGCCGCCGATTTACTCGCATTAACCCTTATCACTCCTCCAGGGGAGCTAGGCGCAGATATTGCTGTTGGAAGCAGTCAAAGATTTGGGGTTCCTATGGGGTTTGGTGGGCCGCATGCCGGGTATTTTGCTGCGCGCGAGTCATTAGTCCGAAAGCTTCCTGGTAGAATTGTCGGAGTTTCAAAAGATCAAGATGGCAAGGTAGCATTGAGGTTAGCGCTGCAAACCAGAGAACAGCACATCAGAAGAGAAAAGGCTACCAGCAACATATGTACCGCTCAAGCACTCTTGGCAAATATGGCCGCCATGTACGCCGTCTATCATGGGCCGGAAGGATTAAAGCGCATTGCTAATCGGGTGCACAGCTTAGCATGCTGCCTTGCAGTCGCAGTAGAAAACACTGGGCATGAATTAGTCCATCAGAGTTTTTTCGATACAGTATCAATAGACCTAAGCGGCATTTCTGCCGACGAAGTTATCAACTATGGTCATCAAAACAAAATCAATATTAGAAAAGTTAGTCAGACCAGGGTTGCTGTGAGCCTTGATGAAACCACTGCCCCAGAAGATATTGAGCAACTGGCGTTATGCTTCTCTCTAGGGACAAAAAAGATAGGTTTTGACTCGTTGAGCGACCGAGCTACCTGGAGCATCGACGATAATTCGGCGCGCCAATCTACCTTTTTGCAACAAGAAGTTTTTAATAGCTATCACTCGGAAACTGAGTTGATGCGCTACATACTAGAATTATCTTCTAAGGACCTATCTCTGACTAGTTCAATGATTCCATTGGGATCTTGCACAATGAAGCTCAATGCAGCAGCTGAACTAATACCTGTTAGTTGGCCGGAATTTTCCCGCATGCACCCTTTTGCACCGAAGGATCAGTCTCAAGGCTACCAAGCGATGATAGATCAACTTGAAACAATGCTATGTGAACTCACTGGATTTGACGCCTTCTCCTTACAACCCAATTCAGGCGCACAGGGAGAATATGCTGGATTGCTAGCAATCACCCGGTTTCATGAAGCAAACAACGAGCAGCAGCGGAACATATGCTTGATTCCTAACTCGGCACATGGAACCAACCCCGCAAGTGCTGTCATGGCCGGAATGAAAGTGGTCGTCATAAAATGCGATACAGACGGGAATATTGACGTCGAAGACCTTAAAGATAAAATCAATAAATATAAATCTGAACTCGGCGCCCTGATGATTACTTACCCTTCAACCCACGGCGTATTTGAAGAATCGGTGGTAGAGGTATGTGAGCTTATTCACCAAGCAGGCGGCCAGGTATACATGGATGGCGCAAATATGAACGCCCAGATAGGACTTTGCTTGCCTGGAAAATTTGGGCCAGACGTTTGCCACCTAAATCTCCATAAAACCTTTGCTATTCCACACGGAGGTGGTGGACCGGGAGTAGGGCCTGTAGGAGTCAAAGATCACCTGAAGCCCTACCTGCCAACTCACGACCTAGGTGACAGCATCGGATCAGCAAACGCGACCCTGGTATCAGCAGCACCCTACGGAAGTGCTAGCATATTACCGGTTTCTTGGATGTATATAAGCATGATGGGCGCTTCGGGGTTAAAGTGTGCAAGCGAAGTAGCTATTTTGAACGCTAACTACATCGCAAAACGACTAGAGAATCATTACCCGGTTCTTTATCGAGGTAAGAACGGCCTCGTCGCTCACGAGTGTATCGTCGATCTTAGACCTATTCAAAAAAACACCGGTATTACGGTTGAAGATGTTGCAAAGAGGTTAATGGACTATGGTTTCCATGCACCGACTATAGCCTGGCCGGTTGTTGGCACCATGATGATCGAGCCTACTGAAAGTGAATCGCTAGCCGAGCCGGATCGCTTCTGTGATGCTATGCTTGCGATCCGAGATGAGATTAAATTTGTCGAAGAAGGAAAGGTTAGTAAAGACAACAACCTTATTAAAAATGCTCCACATACTATGACGATGATTTCCAGTGATGATTGGACACTGCCTTACACTAGAAAAGAGGCCGCTTATCCGAAGGCTTGGCTAGAAAGGAATAAATTCTGGCCAGCAGTTTCTAGAGTTGATAATGCTCACGGTGATAGAAACTTTGTTTGTGCCTGCGCGCCAATGGAAGACTATGAATAAAGAGACTTTCGTTGTCCATCAACCCCATACCAAGCTTGACTCAGATAACCACAGCCTCATCGCGCCATTATATCAATCGGTAAAATATTATTTCGATAGTTATCAAGCTGTGGAAGATCTTCTCAACCAAAAAAGGGAAGGGTTTTTATATAGCCGGGTTCTGAACCCTACCGTGAGGCAATTAGAGGTGACACTAAGCAAGTTGCAAAACACCGAAGATGGCATTTGCTTAGCTAGCGGTGTGGCAGCAATCACGGGAACATTATTATCACTATTAAGTTCTGGAGACCACGTCGTTGGATTTTACGACGGCTACAGGCCGACTAGGATTTTTCTAAGAGAAACACTTAAACGTTTTGGTATCAATTGTTCCTTGGCTTGGGGAGAAGATCTTAACTCCCTTACTAATGCAATCATTCCAGGAAAAACCAAAGCTCTTATCTTCGAATCGCCGACAAATCCGACAACCAAAATCACCGATGTAGCTTCTGTTGTAAAATTATGTAAGAAAGCAGGAGTCCTAACTATACTCGACAATACCTTCGCAGGATTTCATAACCACAGTGACTTTGATATTGATATTTATCTTCATAGCCTAACTAAGTTTGCAGTGGGGTCTGGTGATGCCATGGGTGGTGCAATCCTAAGTAGAAAAGAACTCATAGACCACATCAGACATGAAACCATGGAGATGGGAGCAGTATTAGATCCGCGCGCTGCCGACTTTTGTTTACGCGGAATGAGAACCTACTTTCTCAGATACGATAGGCAGTGTGAAAACGCTTTAAATGTTGCAGAGTTTTTAGAGAGCAACCCAAACACTGAGAGAACACTCTATCCAGGCCTGTCATCTCACCCGAATCACGACTTAGCCAAAAAGCAGATGAAAGATTTTGGTGCCGTGATCTCGATAGACATCAAGGGTGGAAAAGCTCAAATGGAAAAATTTCTCAATAAACTAAAACTCTTTAAACTGGCGGGCAGCTTGGGTTCTCAAGATTCGCTAGTTGCACCATCGGAGTTATTTTACGGAGACGACTTATCTGAGCAAGAGAAGAAAAAAGCCTTCATTACAGAGAGCACGGTAAGGCTGTCCATAGGCACCGAGCATCCCCAGGATTTGATAGAGGATCTAACGCAAGCGCTGACAACCCCTTGATCACCAGTGACGAAGGGGCGCCGGCGATCTTTTACGTAAAATTCATCTGAGATGTTGGCAATTAAAACATTAGAATTAAACTAGGCTTAACCTAACGGATAATTCTTGTGGATAAAATGGGATGACTGTCAGAACAGGTCTAAATTTTTTACAGCTTAGGTTTCTTACCATTTTTCCATGCTCGATCAAACGCTTTTAAAAACATCTTTGGCATTATATCTGAAGCAATTTGTACTCGTGTCATATGATGATCCGATCTAGAAATCAATTTTTCAAAAGGTTTATTCCTTAGACTGGACATAGAATACTCATACTTGCCAGTCAACCCTTTTGCTAGCTCTTTAGAACCCGTATGGTAGCCAGATTGAATAGATCGGTCGGACGAGTAAAACTCATCCATTAAAAATTTTTCAAGGCTTATTGTAAGAATCAGTAGCCGCTTATTGCAAACTTCTTTCCCAGCCTCGCCAGGTGCGTCTTCTTTCTCACTTATGACGCATAAGGTCGCAAGCAAGCTTGAAGTGTGCGGATTATATGAAAGATGCTTTGTTCTTTCCCAACCTATTTCAACTAAATCGCCCTTTGTCATTGAGCTAGCTGCTAAATCACTCTTATTCTCTCTTTTTTTACAAGCTACAAAGAAATAAGTAACGACTAATAGTAATGAAATCGTTTTCAATTTGTGCCTCCTAAAACCGCTAATTATGAATATCACGAATCTACATAGGTATTCGGTTTTATAACAAAAAAATTAATAAATAATGTTAATCTAGGAGATGCGTTTTATATGGTATAAGTGCCAACCCATACAACATACCGTCCTATTCCCAGCAGAGCCCATACGAGATTTGATAAGTTTAAATCGCTTGGGATGGCAAGATGAAGTCCCAAAACTGTCCTCACTTTGCTCTAAACCTCACACGTTATACAGCTAGCTTCTTTATCTTTCACAGGTGAGCTATATCTGAGCTTTTTCACTATACACCCACTTATGTAAGTAATTATAATTACTAATAAAAAAAAGAACTAAATTTCGTGCAAGTTTATCTTAAATCATAGTGCATTGTAACCATCTAAAATAGCTAGAGATTTTTTTTTACTGCAAAGTATTTCTGATCCTTAAGCAACGCACTTAAGCTTAGAAACATAAAGAATAAGCCTTAAAGACAATCAATGGATTGATTTACAGGTACCGTGCTTCAGGATTATTGATAACACTTCCCACCTTCGTTATCAGATCAGACTAACCCACTGAAGCACAAAGGTCATACCCGATTTCCGGGCTTAGCCCGTTCCATCAGCCAACTGCTCATTGGCCCATGCCCTCCCGAAACGGGAGGGGATCCTCCCTCTTTATACCAATTACGTTTAAACATTCATGCTGCGTTCTCGGAAAAAATACTCCTAGTCGTACTAACAGTGTACTGCCTTCGTCGCATTTTTTCCTGCGGCCTTGCCTGAAAGCCTAAACGTAGTTGGTAGGGTTTTATGCGGAGCGATCTTTTGAGTAAACTTCTTTGGGAAACTCTTCTTCTAAATAAGGCAGGCCGAACTCCATTAATTTTAAAATAATTGAAGCCCGAGTTATGCGAAAACCGGTTCGGTGTTTGATTCTCGCAGCCATTTCATCTAAGTAACGGTACTGATCTTCCGTTATACGCATTGAAATCATTTTAGATTTTGGCTTTTTTTTCTTAGTTACCATATAAACCACCCGTGACCGTAATCAATTTATCGGGAAGTCAGGCTTAAACTTTAGGGTGGGAACGAGGGTAAGTGCTGTATAAAAGCTTAGATTTGGCCTCAGGATCAACAATGCCAGTTTCAGTTTGATCTTACAGGAATCCAATAGAAAAATGGCTTATCAACCTTGAGAATTCACTTCGTTCCAGAAAGACTCAATGGCTGTATTTTCCGCCGCTTCAATTTCCTTCAATGCTTCTATATACTCTTTACGGAGACTGCGTATTGGTTCTCCTACTTCCTGAACCGCTTCATTAAGAACGTTAAGAATTGAACGGTTGATACGCAGAGTCTCGCCGGTTGTTTCCCCAAATGGCTGAGCATTTAAAAACAGGTTAAGGGCGCTACTACGTACCCTTTGCTCAGGAATACTTTCTATAGCCGCTAGCATAATGCGCGCCAATACTAGACTCTCGCCGTGGACACCATAAATAGACGGCGGCCCACTAACAATGACATCAAGTCTCTCAAATTCCTCGTATTGAGGATTTCCACGATTAAGAAGCTCTAAGGTTAAATTAAGCTTTTTCAAAAAAAACCTGCCTTCATCGCTCAGCTCTTTGGCACCTTTGGGCTTATTAAATCTCATATTGATTTTCTGGCTGTATTTGTACCCCACTCCACTTTGGTCACCTTTAGATCGGTCCAAAATATATTCCTCTAGCGCCAGAAACCAGCTCTCTCTAGTCTCTAAGTCTTTAGCAGTATAATTCTTAAGCCCTTCATAAAACTCAGCAAAGATAGTTGAGCGTTTCTCAAGAAACATCTCACGGATCTTTATAAAAAACCTAGATTTAGCGTTTGATACATGATCTGGTAGACGGCTACCGAAGAAAAGCTCATCATATCTCTTTTTTTGCCTAGAATAATCGCCTTTCAAAAAAGTGAATAGAACTCCTATTTTTTCCCGATTGGTTTTAGGTTTTACCGTTTTTGTTAAGGCATCCATTTCTTCGGCATAATTTCTTGCCGCTACAATCATTTCTCTAGCAATAGCATGTACTTCACGCGCATTTAGAACA
This sequence comes from Oligoflexales bacterium, assembly GCA_028282865.1. Lineage (GTDB taxonomy): Bacteria > Bdellovibrionota_B > Oligoflexia > Oligoflexales > CACXFL01 > JANQHA01. The sequence continues at coordinate 8,959 of JANQHA010000364.1, read as the reverse complement.
TTCTTGCAGGTTGTCACCAAACTAGCACCTACTTCACCATATACCGAAGCACTAAATAACGAGAATACTGTTAAAACTGCAAATTTCATAAGCGATGGTCCCGTGTAATTAGCTTTATAGCTGAAATAACTAGCTGTCTTCCCAAACTAACATGTATCTGCCAAATCCACCTATCTATTGTTAACGATTGTATCATATTAGCAACGGGCCTGCTTCATCCTGAGGTTGATTGAGGCCCCAAATTCTAACTCTTTGTGAAGCCTTTAAGACACTACAGCATGTTCTGCAGTGATATAAATCATACTCACCACCTCTTCAACAGTCGCACCCCGCTGCAGTACATTTGCGGGTTTGTTAACTCCAACCAAAATAGGACCGGTCGCTGAAGATTGAGAGGTGATATTAGTCACTAATTTATAGGAGATGTTAGCAGCACCTAAATGCGGAAATATCAAAATATTAGCACTTCCACCTAAGGCACAAAACGGAAATTCACGCCGCTGTAAATCTGCATTCAAGGCTACATCGGCCTGCATCTCTCCATCTACCAGAAGGTCAGACTTACGCTCGCGCAAAATTTCGATCGCTTCCGATATCTTTCTAACCGATGGATATTTTCCTGAACCAAAACTAGAAAAGCTTAACATCGCCACCCTAATTTCGTCGGACGTATAGCGCTCTGCGACTTCAGCAGCAGCAATAGCAATATCTGCCAACGCATGAGCTTTTGGGTCCACATTAATCGTACAGTCAGCAAAAAAGTACAGCTTATTCTCTACCACTATCATATAAATACCTGCTAATGTCTGACCCTGTTTTGCCCCTATGACTTCGAGTATCGGTCGCACTGCATAAGCATATGGTTCTACCAAGCCGGTTACCATGCCGTCAGCATCCCCGCTTCGCACCATCATAGATGCAAAATAATTTTGGTTTCTAAGCAGCTGAACCGCACCACTTCTAGACACGCCCTTACGTTTTCGCAACTCAAATAAATCTGTAACGTAACGGTCTGAGTTGGCATCATCCAATGGGTTTGCAAAAGAGACCATTCGGTCAAAATTCCTAATACCTATAGCTTCCGCTTCAGAACAGATATCGTCTTTGTTTCCTAGCAAACGCAAGCATATTTCATTCTCATGAAATATTTGAGCTGCAGCCCGTATGACTCTGTGATCGATTCCATGAGGAACAACAATAACTGGCTTACTATTAGATTTTAAGTTTACCTGATGGATCTGCTTTCTAACATTACGAATGATCTTTTTGGTCGGCCCTAGAATCGATTCGATCTGATCACGGTAACTGTCGATATCAATAGGGTTCCGGGCTACACCAGTATCCATAGCAGCTTTAGCAACCGCGGGGGCTACTCTCATAAGAACCCTCGGATCGACTGGCTTTGGTATCAAATAGTCCCGACCAAATGTGTAGCCTTGATCTCGGTCGTAAGCTTTATTCACCTCTTCGGGAACATCTTCTTTCGCTAGTTCAGCGATCGCGTATACTGCGGCCTGTTTCATAGCTTCGTTTACGCATGTAGCACCGACATCTAGCGCACCCCGGAATATAAAGGGAAACCCTAAAACATTATTCACCTGATTAGGAAAGTCAGAGCGCCCAGTAGCCATGATCGCATCCGGTCTATTCTCTCGAACTAAGTCAGGATGAATTTCAGGGTCAGGATTTGCCAATGCAAAAATAATGGGATTGGCTGCCATAGATTTAATCGTTTCAACATCCAAAACATTTGGCGCCGAAACTCCAACAAACGCATCAGCTCCCGCCATCGCCTCTTGAAGAGTCCTAAGTTTAGTATCTCGACAAAAGGCACTTTTGTAGGGGTTTAGCCCTTCTTTGCGGCCACTATAAAGAACACCTTTGCTGTCACACATGATAAGGTTTTTTTCTTTTACACCTAACTCTAAAAATAGGTTTGCACAGGCAATAGCAGCTGCACCACCTCCAGAAAATACTACCCTTACCTCTTCGATTTTTCTTTTAGTAATTTCGAGAGCATTTAAAAAAGCCGATGAAGCTATGATAGCAGTGCCATGCTGATCATCATGAAATACCGGTATATTCATTTTCTCGCGAAGAGTTTGTTCTATGTAAAAGCATTCTGGGGCTTTAATATCTTCTAGATTTATCCCACCAAAGGTAGGTTCTAAAGATTTAACAACTGAAATAAACTCATCAGGATCGTCGGCGTTTACCTCAATATCAAAAACATCAATGTCAGCAAACTTCTTAAAAAGCATCGCCTTACCTTCCATCACAGGTTTAGACGCCGCAGCACCGATTGCCCCAAGACCAAGCACTGCAGAGCCATTAGTGATGACACCAATTAAATTCGCACGTCCGGTATAGCGAAAGGAATTTAACTCGTCTTCATGGATCTTACGGCACGGCCCTGCAACCCCAGGAGAGTATGCAATACTTAGCTCTGTTTGAGTATTGATAGACTTTGTAAGCTGGGTAGCTATTTTCCCTTTGGGCTGCTTTTCATGGTACGAAAGAGCCATCTTTTCAAAATCTAAACCCTTTTTGTCCGACATAAACAGATCCTTCAACTATTAAAGTGATTTAAGAAATACAATAGAGCTTCTTCCTGGCTATCGCGTAATACCTCTATAGACGGCTGCTTTTTCCTCTTAACTCCATTTTGAATAATCGCAAAACTTACCAGCCCATGTCTGGGGTGCCTGATGTAACCGGCCAAACTAGAAACCGAAACCGGCTCTGTTAGTGTACCAGTCTTTGCACGAACGGTAGCAATTAAATCTCTAAATTTTGCCTTAGTAAATCGTTTTTTCAGGGTTCCATCGATACCAGAAGCCGGTAAAGACGATAAGAACTCTGGAAATACTGACATTTCTTGACTAGTAACCCTGAGAAGACGGCTAATGCTTTGAGCGTTAAATCGGTTTTCCGTGCTTAAACCAGATCCATTTCTCAAGACAAAGGTCGGTTTTAATCCAATCGTTTTAACCAAATAATCTCTAATAGCTAACCGGCCATTTAAATAGCTACCACTACCGATGGTGTTGGGACTACCCTTGGTAGGAAACTCTGCACCCAATCGTTTAGTTAATACATCGGCAATATAGTTATTAGAGTATTTATTTAAGCCCCGTACCATCTTACTTAAAGGATAGCTTGGTAAGGTATATAGAAGTTTGGCTGCTTTACTCTTTTGGCCAGACATCACCTTACCTTCGACCGAAATATCTTGAGCTTTTAAAAATGATCTTAAATATTCCCCAGCAAGGGTCGTATGAAAGCCTAGAGACCGGTACACTTTCTCTAGAGGAGTGCTGCCATGATTAGATACAGCGCCATCGACAATAAGCTCTAATTCTTTCTTAGACTTCATAACTCGTCTTACTTTTATGTTATTTCGTTTTCTTGCCGCTACTCGAGCTTTGTTGACAATGGTTACACCGGTTATTGGATAGGGGTCTACCGAGACTCGAGGCTTAGAGTTTGGTCGAGACTGGCTTGCGAAAGGAGTAACTGCGAGCGCAATTGTATTAAAATTGACGCCAAAAGCAGTAATAGGCGCATCGTAAGCATGCTCAGAATCACGTTTGTTAGGGTCCCTTGATCTATCCCGCTCACTGCCTAAAAACAAACTCTGATCGATAACGATGCGGCCCTTAATACGCCTTACTCCAAGATGATGCATGTCAGCGGCGAACTGCCATAATTTCTCAGATACTAAATAAGGGTCTCCATCACCAACAACGATCAAATCACCAGTAATCACACCTCGAGAAAACTTACCTGTATAATAAAATCTAGTTTCAAAGGTTCTACCAGCCCCAAACTTACCCAATAACGCAGCGCTAGTAACCAGTTTAGTCACCGATGCAGGTATTAAAGCCAAGCCAGGATTATATGAAAAAATCATTTGACCATCATACGCACGAGAGAACACTACAGAACTCTTTGAGTGAGGGATGCTACTAAAAATATTCAGCATCTTTTGCTTTTCAGTATTGGCCTGTAGCGGTAGCGAAAAGACAATGAAAGATAAACTAGACAACCATTTAACTGTTCTCTTCATAAACAGGACCCTCGCGCGTTGTTCCAAGCAGTTTAGCTGGTAAGGTAAAAGCACTCAAAAGTAGGCAGAGTAAATGACTCCACTAAGGTGTTATTATAGCTGATAAACCCACAGTAAATAAATCAATAATATCAGATATTTAAATATTCATCTATTTCATTAGTTTAACTCATAAGTATAGTATGTGGCTACAGAAGCAAATAGGAGTGCCATATGAGTAATGAAATTCATCACGTAGCAATTATTGGAACTGGACCGGCAGGCCTTACTGCAGCTATATATGCCGCTCGAGCTGGATTAAACCCGGTCATATACGCAGGATTGCAGCACGGTGGGCAGCTAACAACAACGACCGACATTGAGAATTTTCCTGGGTTTGAAAATGGTATTTCTGGACCAAAACTTATGGCGGATATGACAGCTCAGGCAGAGCGAGTCGGAACCAAAGTACTCTATGAGCAAATCACCAAAGTAGATTTCTCATCCTCACCACTTAAACTTTGGTCTGACGATAAAGAAATCTTAGCTCATAGCGTAGTCATTGCAACCGGAGCGACTGCAAAGACCCTAGGTATAGAAAATGAAGATGTCCTCATGGGTAAAGGGGTTTCCACCTGTGCAACCTGTGATGGATTTTTCTATAAAAACAAGAAAGTCGCAGTTGTTGGCGGCGGAGATTCTGCTATGGAAGAGGCTACCTACCTAGCAAAACTATGTTCGGAGGTTTACCTTATTCATCGTCGAGATCACTTTCGCGCTTCTAAAATCATGTTAGAACGAGCTCAAAAAACAGAAAATATTAAGTTTTTGGTTCCCTATAGCACAACCGAGCTTTTACATGACAAAACTGGCTTAACCGGAATTAAGATAGTTAATTTAGAAACCGATCAGACAGAAACCATTGAGCTAGATGGTTTTTTTATGGCTATTGGTCACCAGCCTAACTCACAAATATTCGAACCATATGTCGACCTCGATGATCATGGTTATATCATTGCGCGCAACCATACAGAAACAAAAACGCCTGGAGTATTTGTCGCGGGAGATATCGCCGACCCGGTATTTAAACAAGCTATAACCGCGGCGGGTATGGGCTGCCAAGCAGCAATTCAAGCGACGAAATACTTAGAAAATAATAATTTGTAAATTTATTTATTTAGGTTTGATATGAAATTTTTTGAACGTAGCCAAAGCAAAGCAAAGGCCAAGAACGCCTCGGTGGCAAACATAGCTTGCACTGAAGATACCGTTAAAAGCGCCCTTAGTAATGTTATCGATCCGGATCTTCAAAGGGATATTGTAAGCCTCGGCTTTATTACTGACATAAAAATTGATGGGCCAAAAGTTGAAGTAACAGTAGAGCTAACAACACCTGCTTGCCCCGTCAAAGACCTGCTTAAAAAGCAGTGCGAGGAGCAAATAATATCCATTCCTGGCATCAAAGAGGCCCTAGTACACATGAGTTCCCGCACTCGGGGAGCTGAAGTAAAACCTGCAAACATCCAAAAGTCTCTGGGGGGAGTGAAAAATATTATCGCAGTTGCAAGCGGTAAAGGTGGAGTAGGAAAATCAACCACTGCAGTTAACCTTGCATTTTCGCTTGCTCAAAGCGGGTCAAAGGTCGGAATTTTAGATGCAGATGTTTACGGTCCTTCTCTCATTCAAATGACGAAGGTTGGAAACCCTGAAGAGACGACCAACGGTATGAACGTGCCACCGACTATAGATAATATAAAAATGATTTCGATAGCCATGTTCAATGACAAATCTAAAGCTACTATCCTCCGAGGGCCAATGGCGGCTCAGATTATTAAACAATTCCTTTCTCAAGTTTACTGGGGAGATCTAGACTATTTGATCATCGACTATCCTCCTGGAACCGGTGATATCCAGCTGACAATTTCTCAGCTTGCCCCGGTAACAGCCGCGGTTATCGTGACAACCCCACAAGAGGTTGCCCTAGCCGACGTCAGGAAAGCTATCTCAATGTTTGACACACTGAAGGTTCCAGTTCTTGGGGTTATCGAAACTATGAGCTACTTCATCTGCGATAGTTGCGAAACTAAACATAACCTTTACGGCAACGGAGGGGCAGAAAAAATTTCTGACCAATTTGGAGTTCCAGTTTTGGCCCATATACCTATCGAACCAAAATTAGCCGAGTGTTCAGACAAAGGGACACCAATCGTTAATCACGAAAAAAACAATTCGGCTGCCATCGCCTACCAAAAAGCTGGGGGTGAGTGCGCAAGGTTTTTATCTATGCTGCACTTAAAGAGTAGTGAAGCCCTTACACAGTTTAGTTTACAGTGGAGATAACCGTGGACCGATATCTTGGCATCAAAAACATAGATCAGGCCGATTCAAGAACTCTAAAAATTGTATGGACTGACGACGTGGAGTCTCTTTTCGACGTTGTCGAGCTTAGAAGAATGTGCCCTTGTGCAAGCTGTGTTGATGAGTGGACCAAGCAAAGAACGATAAACCCGAGTGCAATTCAGGACTCCGTTAGACCTATTAGCGTCGATTCAGTGGGCCAGTATGCATTACAAATTAACTATAATGATAATCACAAAACTGGTATTTATACGTATAAGTATTTGCGAGAACTCAGCCTAAGCGCTCAAAATCCTAATAAGCAGTAAAATAACTAGTACCGGTACCAATAGTTGCCGTTTCTTTCTTAAGGCAAATTAATCTTAACTAGAAAATAATCAGTCACCAGGTTAAAATCCTTGTCTATAGTTTTTGGGCTTTTTAAATTAATAAGGTAATTGGATGGATTTTAATATCGGCACCGAAGACGAAGTGTCTATGAAATCTGTTTGGCTCGTTAATACAGATTCCGATGATCAAATCGCCTCTGGACTAAAAGGCTTCTTAGGTTCGGATCTTTTAGAGCTAAACACCTTGAAACACCTCTGCCAACAGTTTGACTCCTGCCAGAGTCTTCCAAATGTACTAATCATAGACAGCTTCAATTATGACATCGACCTACTCTTACCAGAATACAACAAATACCTAAACCTTCTTTGCAAAACAAAAGTATTGCTAATCACAGATGAGATTGACGATATCGTTTTAAACGACTGGATGTCGACAGCCGAGATATATTTCTATTTACCAAAACCAGTGACTGCAGATAATTTGCGTTACAATGTCACAAATATTGTTAAGTCTGCAGCAAACGGATCTGCACGCGAGTTTACGATTGACAACAAAAAGATCTTTTTTGACTTAAGTAGATTAACCGTCGCCAATGAGGATGAGCAACAAGTAACTCTCACAAAAAAAGAGTTTATGCTGCTTAATACGCTATTAGAGGCTCAAGGAAGTTGGCTATCCAAAGAAGCGCTTCTGAAATCTGGCTGGCCGGACGTCAAAGTAGGTCTCAAGACTATTGACGTGCATATATTACATTTACGGCGAAAAGTTCAACCACTTAAAATTAGAATCCTTAATAAGCGTAGAGTCGGATACAGTATTACTTGGATGTCTGAGCGCGGCGTTGATTAAATGCGGCCCTAAGCCCATCTAATTTTTTCTCAGCTGCGGAATTAGTTTCTACTCTATTTTTTTCCTGAAGTAAGTCTTTGGGTAAGTCACCGAGGACTTCCATCTCGTACTCTAGCCAGACACCAAACTCTTCAAAAACCCGTTCCCTCATTAAGAAGCTTAACTCCAAAATCTCGCGAGCATTTGCATTAATATTGAAAATAAAGTTTGCATGATCAGGGCTAACCATTGCGCCTTTCAGCTTAAACCCCTTAAGTCCAACGGCTTCAATAAGCATGCCGCTAGGGACCCCCACTTGGTAATCGTTCTTAAACACACAGCCACAACTTGGGTAGTCGAACTGCCCTTTGCTTTTTCGGTCCGTCTCGCACTCGGACATCTTTCGAGTTATATCTAGCGTTTTTCCAGGCTTTAGGTCGAGTTTCACCGAGGTTATCACCTCCCGATTGGTCATGAAGATAGTATCTTTGTATCCCCTGAACACATCTTTCGAACTGGCTCGCCGCTTGATATCCCCGGTTTCATTGACAGACTCCACTTCTGAAACCACCGAACTGATCTCTCCACCGTAGCAGCGGGCATTCATTCGCACCGTAGCTCCGAGCTGACCTGGTAAAAAATTCATCCAAGCTACTCCTGCCAACTCGCGCTGCAAAGCAAACTCTACAAGAGAAGTATTACCAACTCCAGCACCGCATAAAATCGAATTGCCAATTTGTTCTACTCTATTCATTGAATCAAACTTAATAACAACACCATCAAACTTCTGGTCAGAAATAAGGGAGTTGGTTCCAGAACCTAATAAAAAATAACTTCGATTATTTCGAAGACAAGATTTTAACAGGGTGCTCATATCCTCAGTGGACGCTGGAAAAGCTAACTCACTAGCTTCGCCGCCAATGGCATAGTATGAGTACTTCGATAGTTGAGCATTGCTAATTATTTTCATAGGGATCTTCTTCAGAAAACAATTCAAATAGTTGGCTTTGCAAAGGCTTATAGTAGTCAATATCAGTTACTATAAAGGTAAGTCGACGTAATTTTTTTGCAGAAGCGTCCCGAGTAGAAAGTTCATCCTTTAGCGTTTTTAGCATTTTTAAAAAAGACTCGGGTTCACAAGAGTCCGCTAAAATCGAAATATGATCCAAGCCATTATTAACAACAGCAGCTATATCTGCAGGAAGATCCGGATAATACTTATCGACAGCAAAATCTCGCGGGTCACCACACCAAAGGTCGATAGCAGTTCCACAAAATTTCCTAATCCCTAGCACAACAAACTGCTTTACTTATTCTTGATAGCCGTTAGCAGAGTATCGCCAATCTCAGCCGTTGTCTTTGCCACGTGAGCCCCAGCAGCCTGAAGGGCTTCTA
>JANQHA010000260.1 GCA_028282865.1 Oligoflexales bacterium | reverse complement strand
ACTGTCGGTAATGTTCACGGCTTTGACGCCATCAATCTGACGTACGGCTTCTGCTGCTTTATCAGCTCCTGACCCAAGTTCACACTCAACTCGCGAAGCCGCAATCGACTTCGAATCCAGGTCACCCTGCCCACCCTCGGCAACCAATTTACCTTTATCAACGATCAAGATCCGATCGCAGGTTTTAGTAATTTCAGAGAGAATATGACTCGACAAAATAACTGTGTGTTTTTTCTTAAGTGATACGATCAAATCTCGCATTTCAACAATTTGAACTGGATCAAGCCCGTTTATAGGTTCGTCAAGAATCAGCACCTTAGGCCGGTGGACAATCGCCTGAGCAATCCCAACTCTTTGTCGAAAACCATGTGAGAGATTGCCAATCACAACATCAGAGACTTCTTCCAAATTTGTCTGAGCAATAGCGCCCTGAACATGCTGATCGATATCAGTATCAATACCCTTCAACCTCGCAACGTAAGCCAAGTATTTCTTCACAGTCATTTCATCGTAAAGTGGTGGAGTGTCGGGCAAATAACCAATGAGGGAGCGAATTTCTTTGGGGTTGTCTTCAATAGAGTAACCCGATACCTCAGCAGTCCCACGAGACGGCATTAAAAAACAGCCTAAAATTTTTAGAATGGTACTCTTACCAGCACCATTTAATCCCAACAGACCGACGATCTCGCCACTGTTGATCGAAAAGCTAACGTCTTCTATGGCGCGAGTACCAGAGTAATACTTGCTTAGGCCACGAACAGTTATCATGGAAGATCTCCCTAAGTAGAGCGAAAAGTTACTACTAAGGTAGTAATTTAACACTAGTACTTGAGAAATCAACTAATGAAATCGCACTAACGGGCCAGATTAGATATGGGTAGACCTTAAGGTAATTCCTTTTTTCCGTCTTTGGATTACTTCACGTATAGAAGCGGGAGCTTTTGAGTATCACCAACACCGATCCCGCCATCAATCAAATCGTACTTCTTTTGATTTAATCTTCGAGTTTCAACGACCATTCCTACTAAAGAATACACTTCATCTAATTTACACTGCTTGGTGACACAGTCTTGCTTACTCTCATCTTTAGCTCTCAAGTGGATTTGAGGTTTTTCACCGCTTAGATGATCAATCCACCTATCACTAGATTTGGAGGCCGAGCGCCTCATAGCATTTCCATCATGCTGCTCCAAGTCCGGAGTAGCTTTTGAAATCACAGCCTTAGAGTGAGACTGGGCGCTTGCGCGGTTATGCACGCTTTTATTTCTAACCTTTTTCTTAACAATTTGGCGTTTTTCGGCAATGGACCTTTTCTTGGGCTTTTGAGCTGGGACAAGCTCTAACTCATTCGAGCTCTCATTAACGGAACTCGGTTCAGGTTGTTGGATCGGGGATCTATTTAGGTAAAAAAGAAAGGCAGAGGTCGCAGCGACCGCAGTAATCATCATCCACTTCATATTCCACATCCTCGTATTACAATATCCACAACAATAGAAATATAAGGCTAACGCCTTTTATTAAAATATCATATAATTTTATAAAATCAATACAATTTTATAAAATATTTTTAAAAAATTGTATATTTTATAGATTTCAAGTACTTATCGTCTGCCAAATAGAAAAGTAGTGCATATACCCCAGATCCCCGATAAGCAAACAGCTCCGTAAATGCCCGTAAAGCAAACCTTATGTTTAAATGACTCCCCTCTAATCAGCTTTGAAAACAGCCTCTTAGGGGGCATCACCTGATCGTAGCTATCCGCCGTGTAGCGAAAGCTCTGCATCTTTCCAACACCAATTCGAAAGCTCTTTTTAAGCAGGCCAATAAAGCCTCTAGTAGGGTGCCCCACCGAGGCCTCGGGAGCATATGAAATGAGAAACCCTTTCGCCACAGCCATGCGGCAAAAAGCAAAATCACCCCCGGAACACAACTCGGAAGAAAAGCCGCCTATGCTTTCAAACACAGAACCTCGAACAAACAAATTTGCCGTCGCGGCGGAGCCCCTTTCAACCACTAATCGACTTTGCTGCAAAAAAAACTTCTCATCAAACCTGTGATCGCAGCGGTCCAGAGATCTATTAAAGGAAACCCGACCGGCAACCAAATCGTAACCTTC
>JANQHA010000146.1 GCA_028282865.1 Oligoflexales bacterium | reverse complement strand
GTGCATCACAGATAAAAATCATACAATCTCGCACAGAAGGTGTAATTCAAGATCGTTACTCATTAAGGTGCAGCCCACAGATCCTTGGGCCTATCATCGATACCATCTCAATATTTAGCGACTGGTTGGAGCAAGAGATCAACTCGACCTCAGATAATCCGCTAGTGGACCCTGAAACCGGCGAAATTGCGATGGGCGGCAACTTCTACGGTGGTTATTTATCTCAAGGTATGGATTATCTAAAAATTTCCATCGCCAACATGGCAGACCATATAGATCGGCAGCTTACAACGCTTTTCGATGACCATACCAACAAAAACCTTCCGCCAAACCTAGCAGGTTGGCCGGGACTAGCAGAGCATGAACGACACCTTCACCACGGCCTCAAGGGACTCCACCAATCCACTAATGCCATCACATCAGAAATCATGGCTATGGCAACGCCTAACAGTATTTTTTCGAGATCATCTGAATCACACAACCAAGATAAGGTCAGTTTAGGTATGAGCGCAGCGATCACCTGTGAAGCGATGATTGAAAAACTACTAACAGTTCAAACATTAAACCTAACCTGTCTAGCTCAAGCACTAGATTTAAGAAAAATAAAGCTAAATGGCCCTAGATCATCTGCAATCTATGATCTAATAAGAAAACACATCCCATACCTTCAACACGACCAAGAACTAGGGTCATCTTTACTAAATTTAAAAGAATCACTGAGGGCACAGTCGCGCAGCTTCGAGGATTTAAACTGATGCGTTTCGACTTTGATGTCATCATCATCGGTGGTGGTCCCGGCGGTGCGACAACCGCCTCCTATCTAGCTCTTGCCGGATATAAAACCGCTCTTATAGAAAAATCCGAATTTCCTCGATTCAAAATTGGCGAGTCGCTTCTCCCCTACTCAAAAGGCCCCCTAGAAGAAATTAACTTCTGGCAAAAGCTTGAGAGTAAATACATTCCTAAATTTGGCGCGAAGTTTTTCTCCCATGCCAATGACGATTGCTTTCATATAGTTTTTGAAAAGGCGTTAACCGAAGACCATCCTTTTGCCTATGAGGTCCAGCGACAGGACTTTGATCAGCAGCTTCTAGATCACGCAAAGTCTTGCGGGGCAACCGTTTTTCAACCAGATGAAGCAATAGGCATTGATTACGACGACCATTCGGTGACGGTAAGAACAACCTCTCAGACTATGACTGCGCAATTTCTAGTCGATGCATCTGGTAGAAATAGCATGACAGCAATAAAGCAAAGCCATAGGCACACGGACACATCACTAAGTCACACGGCTATCTTTGGCCACTTCAAGGACGTAGAACGAAGCCCAGATAAGTTTGCTGGAGATATCATTATCACCGTTTTACCAAACCTATCATGGTCTTGGGTTATTCCTTTTTTAGATCAAAGCTCTTCAGTGGGAGTCGTGGTTCAGTCAAACGATTTTCGGAAGTATAAATCAAACCCTGGGGGACTCTTTTGGCAAAAAATCTCCCAATGCAACAACCTACAAAACGCCATGAAACAATCCACTCAAAGCAAAGACTTTGATGTCGTAGCAAATTACAGCTACCACTGCGACCAATTGGCGGGTCATAGATGGATCTCCGTCGGTGATGCTCTAGGCTTTATCGATCCAATTTTTTCGTCGGGGGTTCACCTTGCCATAAGCTCAGCAAAATATGCATCCAAACACATCATAAATTGCTTATCCGAGGGGTCCACCCTGATAACGAGCGATGCAAAACATGACTACGAAGAAAAAATAAGAAAAGGTTTTAGACGTTTTCGATGGGCCATCGATCTATTCTACTCGTCAAAATTCGAAGAGCAAATGAAGCGGGTTATGACCAACGAACAAATAAGAAGATCCTTCACCTCCCTGTTAGCTGGGGACGTCTGGTCTGAGGAGAACCTGCTTTTCAGATTAAACTCGATTTGATAGGCTAAAAATATGGGAGCACAGAAAAGAATTTTAATCTGGAAAGGTTTTCATCATGAAACGATGTATGATCTTTTCAAGCTCTGCTGGGACAAGAACTATCTTTTAATCTGTTGCCCTCCTTCTTTAAAAGACTTTTCCTTTACTAAACACCTTCCCCAAGGAGATATTTCTTTTTGTGGAAAGTGGCCCGAAGGAACACCTCAAATCGAGCATACCAGAGAAAACACCAAGTACCCGGATGAGCCAGTGTTAGGCATTTTCACAACCGGGACAACCCGCGCCAAACCAAGGCTAGTATTATACTCAAAGGAAAATGTTACCTCCTGTCAGGAGTCCATCTTCTCATTATTCGACATGAGTCGAGTCAAGCAAATTTATTGCTACCCTCAGCCTTATCATGTCTTTGGTTTATTACTCGGTTACGCAGCTTGCCACTGCAAAAACCTAAAGCTGGTGATTCCAGATGGAAAATACAGCTCAGATCATCATTATCTTTTCAGTCAAAAGGTAACGAAAGATACTATGAGCCTTATGACGCCAACCCACCTATCGGATCTTAAGAACTACTTAGTAGAAAATATGCTCACGCCGGCTCAAAGTTACACATGCATCATCGGCGGCGCGAAGGTATCCATGTCTCAATGGCTTTCAGCTCAATCGATTTTAAATATTGAACAACCCAGTATCGGCTATGGTTGCACCGAGGCGTCTCCTGGAATCAGCCACCTTGCGCCGGGGATTCAACCCAAAGAAGATGGTGAAATAGGCCGGACCCTAGCTCATATCAACCTCGATTTTATTCCAGACTCCGGGATTCAGTTTTCTGGGCCTTCGCTAGCACTCGCAACCATTGAAAACGGTCAAATCGAATTCCCTAAGACCATGATCATCCCCGACCAACTCGCTATGAGAAAAGACGGCTCCATGTTATTTAAATCAAGAACCGACAACATCCTAAATCGTGGCGGTGAGAAGTTTTCTCTTGAAGCAATTGAGTCATTCATCAAAACCAAACACAAACTGGACACCGTATGCGTACCAGTCAATCACACAAGGTTAGGTTCAGAGTTGGGAGTGATTATCAAAACTCCTTCGACTATTAAGAGAGCGACCCTATACAAGACGTTGGAAGTCGAATTTGGTAGAAAGTTTTCCTCTCGTAACTATATCGAAACCGATCAACTCCCCATAAATGACCAAGCGAAGCTTGACCGGAAAGCAGCAAAAAAACTTTTTGAGCAGAAGCGTTCATAGCATTATGGATAATGCCTTACCCACTATAGAAGAACTCCTTCCTTATCTGCCTCATCGACCTCCAATGATATGGATTGACGAATTACACCAAATAACCTCAAACGGTGGTTCGTGCTTAGTTCATCTAAAAAAAGAATCTCATTATATGGACGACTCCGGTCCGCGATCAACGAGTGCGATCGAATGGATGGCCCAAGCCTATGGTTATATCTGCGCTGCCCGCAGTCATCAACAAAACCCGCAATCTATAATTACTCCTTCAAAAGCATTTCTCGTACAAATCCGTGACGCATCATTTATAGAACCACTTCCAGAATCAGGAACGCTTCTCATCGAGTTACAGGAAAAGCGATCGCTTGGTGCCTTGAGCTTGGTAACCGGTCGAGTGAAAGAGTACTCGACCGGTAAAACTCTGATTGAAGCTGAGTTGAAACTGTTTGCAGAGTAATGACAGCACTCTGAGAGGTTCTATAATGATTGGCATGACGATACAGGAATCACCGCCAGCTTAGTCGCTAGGCAGTGATCCAACAATAACTAAGGCTTCACAAATACAAAGTAGTTAGAACAATGCAGGTTCAGGAGCCGAACTACAACACACCCAGCTATACTTTGACCAGCCCCAACACCAGTAGACTCCATTCACGAGGTCACAGTCTGAGTCAATAAAATCGG
>JANQHA010000104.1 GCA_028282865.1 Oligoflexales bacterium | reverse complement strand
CTTGCTTTGACATTGTGGAAGCTGCCTGGCCTTCTGGTTGCTCTAACTTCTCAGGAGCAGAAACCTCGTTTGTTTCTACCGGATCAACTTCCGAGTTCTCGGTAGTTGGCTCAGCGTCAGTAAATTCATCAATCAGCCCTAGGGGTTTTTCATTTGCAGATCGATCACCAAAGCCAATATCACCGGCGACCTGGGCATATACATTTGGAGCACACGCAGCAAACACTAGCAAAGTTCTTATTAAATGTCTCATACCGCGTATTCTTTCAAAGCAAGCACTTAAGTATTTGAACAGCATTAGTTGCGGCACCTTTTTTGAGGTTATCAGCAACATTCCAATATTGTACCACCTCAGAACGTAATTTTCCAAAAGGCAACCTTACCCTCGAAACCCAAACCTCCCTATTGCCAGCAACTACCTGAGGGTCAGGTAAATCCTGGTAACAGAGTCCATCGCTCAAAACCACTCCTTTTCCTCGGCCAAATACCCTCATTAAATCTTCACGACCCACTTCCTGAGAAAGCCCCACCAACATGCTTTCCGAGTGGCAAATTGAAATCGGCACCCGAACAGTATTAGCAAATACTGGTAGGTCCGCCTTCTCTAAGATCTTTCTAGTCTCTTCGACCATCTTCTGTTCCTCAAAACAGTGACCCTGGTCATCAAGTCGATCTATCGCAGGAATCAAATTATTAACGATCGTTCGATCGTATATTGAGCTGGTTAATGGGTCTTTGCGGACATACTGCTCCCGTTGAGCAGATAATTCTTCTATTGCTTGCTTACCAGTGCCAGAAACCGATTGATAGGTGGCAACACTGACTGATCTTAGACCAAAAGCATCTAATAGCGGCTTCAATGTGACAACCATTTGAATCGTAGAACAGTTTGGGTTAGCAACAATAGCGCCACCATGAACCTTAGTTTTTAAACTTGAGGCATTGACCTCAGGAACAATAAGAGGAACATCAGGGTCCATCCTCCATGCACTACTATTATCAATTACGACACTACCACTCTCTGCTAGCTTAGCCGCCCACTGCCGCGAGAAGTCTGAGCCCGCGCTCATCAGAATAAAATCAACACCTTTTAAAAGGTCTAATTCAAAGGCTTTTACGATATGAGTCTTACCATTAAATAAAACTTCCTGGCCCTGCGATCGGCTCGATGCATATAAGTCTAAGTCACAAGAGAACTGGTAGTGTTCAAGCTCCTTGACCATTTCTCGGCCAACCACCCCTGTGGCACCTATTATTGCAATGCGCATATTATCCAACCCAAACTAGTGCAAATATTTCATCTATCATTAGGTTCCATAACTGACTCGTTTTCATCGAAAGGACGAAATATCTCGTCATCGTCTACTGTCTTTTTCCAGCCGACAACCCACTCAAAAGGCCCACTGACCGCATAAGTAAAAAAGAAGATAAACCCGAAAAATTCAGGTTCGTAAGCCACCAAAGCTAATACCACAACAAGCAGTACTAGCAAACGAAACGGTTTTATTCCTCTTATCTTAATAACCTTATGGGAACGATAAGCAAAATTTGAAACCATTGCGATTGCTAGAAACGGCGCAGCCACGAGCAAAAAGATTTGATTGTACCAATGGTCTTTAAACCAAGACACTACCTTAACCACAACCGCTACCCGTTCCATGTCGTACCCACGAAGCTCGACGCTAGTCGCGACAAAGGTCGCTATAACAAGGGCAGCCATCGGAATGGGTAATCCAGTAAAATCTCCCGCACCCTTACCAATGGAGCTTTGGACATTAAATCTCGCTAACCTAAGAGCACCACAAGCCAAAAACAAAAAACAGACAATCCAACCAAGCCGACCAAACTCTTCCAGTCCAAATTTGTACATCAAGAATGCAGGCGCGATGCCAAATGAGACCAAATCACACAATGAGTCGTATTGAACTCCAAACTCGCTAGTCCCCCCTGTCAAACGGGCAATCCGACCGTCGAGAACATCAAATATCGAAGCCAATGCAATCGCCGAAGCTGCCCATTT
>JANQHA010000020.1 GCA_028282865.1 Oligoflexales bacterium | reverse complement strand
TTTCTAGCAGCTGATCACCTGTTACACCTATCCCCTCAGTTTGACGGCAAATATTGCTTAAGCGCATAATGACATCGTCAACATCAGCTTCACAGTACTTAGCCAAATCACCAACCGACTGCGGGGATGGTTCGCATGCTTCTGTACGGAGTTTTTTTGGCACAACAAAAAAAATCTCTGACAAAACTACCTCGAGATATGGTATTGGTAAGGACTCAAGATTAGTAGATTTATCTATAAGGAAGTCAGATATCATGTATGTAATGCCCCAAGCTTCGGTCTTGCCATACGAAGGTAAGACACCCAAAATAGGTAAAGATAGCTTTCTTGCTAACGGAGCTCATTTAATTGGAGACCTGATAGCTGGTCAAGATTGCAGCTTCTGGTTCAACACAGTAGTCCGCGCCGATTGCAATTATATTCGTATCGGAGATCGAACAAATGTGCAAGACGGGACTATTGTTCATGTGACTAACGGCACTGGCCCTACCTTTATTGGTAGTGATGTCACGATTGGTCATCAAGCTACAATTCATGCATGCACTATAAAAGACTTCGTACTCGTCGGGATGAGTGCCACTATACTTGACGGTGCCGTCATTAATAATCACAGCTTTATTGCTGCGGGCTCTGTTATCACTCCTGGAAAAGAATTTCCTGAAGGGGTTATGATCATGGGATCGCCTGCCCGAGCCGTGAGAGACCTTACAGAGAAGGAACTAAAATTCCTAGAGGTCTCTAGGAATAATTACTTGCATTACAAGAAAAATTATTACGACCAATGCCAGCAGAAGTGATTTAGTAAACCATAATAAGTGGTTTAGCTAGCCATCTGCCTAAGGTGTTTCGTATCTTTTTTGAGGCTAAAGAGATGCTGTAATTTGCTTCACTCTGATCAACTGCATAGTAATAATCCATAGTATCTCGGATGAGCTGTTGCTGATCAACATCTAGTCCAAAACGTTTTGCATTACTAATCTCATGCAGATACGCCGCTCGTTCGGCTTTTTGGGTACCATTCATTCCGAGAGCATCCATAATATTAATTAGAGTAAAGTTCTGTTGGCAGTGAACTTCAAGTTCATGAGCGAGGGTAGATCCGAGTAAACTCCAGCTAAGAAATGCTGATGGACCGATTTCGACGGTGATCATTTCTGACCAAGGTAATCTGCTAGAAATTCCACGATCTTCTAAGTTCGGGTTTAATACAGGGTATTTCGCTCCAGCGGGAACCTTTATATTGAACATTTCAAGAGCGATATCAATGCTATTCTGAGATAGAGGAGGTACGGTCTTTGGTGCCTCGACAGGATAGTCTTGGAGGTCAGAGATCACTTGGTTGTTTTCAGCTATCTGGGTTCTTGCACTCAGCAAAGCCGCAAAGCTAGCGACAAAAAACGATCCAACTATTAAAAAATTTCGATATTTCATCACCACAATACATTCCTTTATCAACACAACATTCAACAGGTCTGACAGCAACAACTGCACTCGCTATGGAACTTAGCAAGGCCTTTGCCAGACATAACCATCTGTAATAAAAGGATTTAAAAGGAGGTTGTTTGCAGGCCGGTTATGCAACTGTCAAAAAATTTGACACAAATTCGGGCTAGCAAAGAAATATGGTAATATTAATGGAGTTAAAATCTTACTTCTATAGGAGGGTTCAGGTGAAAGCCAAGTTCTACGCCGTCTTTTTACTGATCAGTTTAATCGGATGTAAAACAACCGATAGCTCACTACAGCAAAACTCTTCATCACCTCAAAGCTTTGCTTGGTTTAACGATATAGAGCCAAAGAAAGAATACGATCAGCTCGTATCCTACGCAAAAGATATTTTTTCTAAAGACAGCAGCATTAGAAAACAACAGAAAGAGATACTATCTGAGTCCGTATACAATAAAAGCAAACTGGAGGTCATTCCACTTTGGCAAAAAAAATCGGGGGGCTATAGATTCTTAGTAATCCAACCTTATAAAGTCAAAGATAGTCTTACTTTTGACGAGAGAGAAAAATTTCATCTGAATGGTTCCAATTACCAGACCTCAGTGTCAGCTTTCGTAGATATCTATGTTTCAGCAAAGCATCATAGATTAGCAAAAGCAAAGGTCGAGCTAGCCAATGCGAAGAATTTTTCAAACGAATACGATGACCCACAAAGCGAATTTGAAGATGTCGAATCTAAATCGACATCGGAGGCAATATCTATTATTTTTAACGAGTCTAAGGATCTTTTAGACAACCTTTGGAACGAGGAGTTACCCCAAGGACACCTATCGGATATCGTTCAGGTTGAAATCTTTAAAGCTATAAAAGAGAAAGAAAGAACTCGTGAACTCGGAGTTATTGCCTACCAGTTGCTATACGAGCATAAAGACACTAAGGGCAAGCCGATAAAATCTGGGCCAATAGGTAGTGTGGTCAAATTTATATACTACCATAGCGATGAAGAAAAGGTTAAGGTCTGGCCGATTCACAAACGAACCCAAAATTAGTAGATACCCTTATTAAATCACTTGGAGAAGTCATGAAATTAATAAGCTGTCTATTTATGGTAATCGCATACCTTGGCGCATGTAA
>JANQHA010000642.1 GCA_028282865.1 Oligoflexales bacterium | reverse complement strand
CTAAAAACTAGGATTTTCTGGAAGCTTTTCCTGCCTTATTTAATCACTTTTTCATTGATCTCAATATTTATCATATCCATATTCCAATTTTATGCTCGGCCCTTTCTTCGGTCAAAGGTGATGGAATCGCTTGAAATCGAAGCCGTTGCTCTCGAGAGTCTTAGCGTTGACTTTTTGAGCGGAAGATCCATGGAATCTATAAGAAAGGATTTCAAGCGGATATCCAATGCGACAGGCACACGAATAACTTTGATAAAACGGCATGGTCGTGTAGTTTTAGACACCTGGCATGACGTTTTGAGTATGGACAATCACCGCGATCGTCCGGAGTTACTGCAGGCGTTGAAAGAGACGACAGGCTTCTCGGAAAGACACAGCCCTACCAATCAAAATAAGATGTTTTATTTTGCTAGATCCTTAGGGTCTTCTACAGACCCAATTGGCTTCGTCCGAACTTCTATCGAAATTGAGCGCTCGGAAAATCAGTTGGCACTTATTAGAAACTTCGTCGCATTCGTAGCCCTTTTTGGCAGTTTCGGTGGTTTAGTCTTTGGCTTTTTGGGGTCGCAATCAATGACGATTAGAATAAATGAGATGCGCAATGCCTGTGAGAATATTAGTCGGGGTGATTACCGGCCAAATATTGGTCCGTACTATAAGAAAGATGAGTTAGGCAAGTTAGCCTCTACTATCGGTAACTTAGGCACCGATATTTTGAGACGAATCGATACTATTTCAGTAGAGCGAGCGCAGCTCAAAACCATTTTATCAAGTTTGGTAGAAGGTGTCGTTTCTGTTGATCGGACGAACCGATTGCAATTTTGTAATTCAGCTGCGTATAGGTTGGTTAAATCAGATATTTCTGATGGTAGAAATGTCGATATCAATGATCTTCGTGGTTTTAAATTATTACACCCTCTCATCCTGCGTGCGCAGAAATCATCTGGACTAGAACAAGAGGAAATAGTTATTGAAGATGAGGGGTCTGATCGTATTCTAGAATGTTATGCTGCTGTTATTAACTTAGAGGACCAATCCGGAACAATAGTCGTTCTCCACGATGTCACAAAATTACGCTATTTAGAGAGAGTACGCCGGGATTTTGTAGCGAATGCTTCTCACGAAATTAAGACTCCTTTAACAAATATTAAGGGCTACGCCGAAACTTTATTGGCTGGTGCAGTTGATGACAAAAAAACAGCAGTTCGGTTTATTGACAAGATAGATACAAATGCTACTAGACTTAAATCCTTAGTCCAGGATCTTTTATCCTTAGCTCGTATTGAGTCTCAAGAGGAAGAAATGCTAGTCAACACCTCTTGGGATTCGATTATTCAGAAAGTAGTCGTCCAATATGAAGATATCGTCCAGAAAAAGAACCTCACCGTCGAATATGATAATACCTCTCATGACCCACAAGTTGTGGGTAACTTTGATATGATGTTTCAGGTATTTGAAAACTTATACTCAAATGCAATTCGATATACACCTGAAGGTGGAGTTATTAAAATCGCTTTGGAGTCTATTGATGGTTATGGGTTACTACACGTTGAAGATTCCGGTATCGGAATATCCAAAAAGAATTTGGACCGGATATTTGAGCGATTTTATCGCGTTGATAAAGCTCGCTCCAGAGATTTGGGTGGAACCGGTCTTGGCCTAGCTATTGTTAAACACCTGGTAGCAAATATGAATGGTCGTATTTTTGTAACTAGTGAAGTCGGGATTGGTAGCAAGTTTTCTGTTGTACTTAAGGAAACCTTCTAAGTTAAATATCTAAGCTTACTGGTCAGAGGTTTGACTGCCTAATCTAATGGTAATACAATATCTCTATGTTCCCCATTGAAGATAAATTTATAAATATTTGTTTATTCGTAGGCTTGTGCACTTATGTGGCCCTTGGGCTGGCGTCTACCTTCCTTATTTCTGATGACTTTGATGAGATACGTTTAACGTTGACTGTCTTCACAGGTTTACCCGCAATGACCATATTTTGTCTTTTGAGTTGGTGGACTTATGGTAGATGGGTTAGGTATACTGCGACTTACTATGCCCTATTATTTGTAATCTTTGTCTCCTTTGCTCCTGGGTTATTTAGTTTTTTTAATGCGGTCAGCGGTGATACTATGGCTGTAAAGCAATCTGTTGGATACAGTCAGCGAAGTTTTATCGAAAGTAAAAAACGTGGTGGTTTTGGTTTTTTGTATAAATATCGTTTTTAATTATACGTCATTTATTTTAGTCGCATAGCTGCGCGTGAGTACGGTGAAGTTCAGTTAGTTATATTCTAATTTTATTTGGTCGAAGTGTCACTCGATTCTACTTTTAAATCACCTTGACCGGTCTTATGGTAAGGGCAGTGGCGGCAGCCGCTGTTACAGCAGTAGCCTCTTTTCAAATGGTAGGCCTCGGTAAACACCATCAAGCCGTTTGGGTCAAAGTAGTAGTCCTCTTTTTCTAATCGCTCTGTCATAAACTTTCTTCCGAGCCTTTTTCGAGATAGGAACGCCATTCCTTGTGTACGATCAGCCTGGAGCCCCGACTATAAGTAAGGTAATGCCATGCCCACTGTATCAGTACGAATAGCTTGTTTCTAAAACCAATTAGGTAGTAAATATGAACAAGGAGCCAAGCATACCAAGCAATGGTTCCACTTAATTTAACACTACCGACTTCTAAAACCGCTGATCTCCTCCCGATTGTAGCCATTTGGCCCTTGTCAAGGTACTGAAATTTAGATCTTGGCTTGTCAGCTAGGTCGGCCAGAATATTTTTGGCCGCATGAGTACCTTGCTGAGTTGCAACGGGAGCTAGGCCAGGCAGCGGTAAACCGGATTCGTCTAAAAACGAAGCTTGGTCTCCAATGACAAAGGTGCTTTGGTCATGCGCTAAGCTTAAATCGTCAGATACGGCGATCCTGCCTTGTTTGTCGAGATTGCCGTCAAGAAAGTTATTAAGTGATGACGGCTTTACTCCTGCAGCCCAAAGGACGGTCTTGGCGTAAAAAAACTCTTCATTTATTTGGATACCTTCATCGGTGATATTACTTACTGGGCTAGAAGTCCAAATTTGCACCCCAATTTTTTCCAGGCTTCGTGCCGCGCGCTTTGAGGTTTTCTCTGAAAAACCTGCAAGGATTCGCGTGCCGGCTTCGACAAGAACCACCCTGGCTTGGTTGGGGTCTATACGTCTGAAATCTTTGCTTAAGGTGAACCTACTGATCTCACCAATTGCTCCAGCTAGCTCAACTCCGGTCGGCCCCCCACCAACTACAACGAAGGTGAGCAGGCGTTTTCTAGACACCGGATCTTCTTCTTTTTCTGCCATTTCAAATGCAGTAAGCACCCTTCTTCTAATTTCAGTTGCTTGCTCTAAAGTTTTCAGACCAGGTGCCCGGCATTCCCAATCTTCGTTGCCGAAATAGCTATGTTTAGCCCCACAGGCCAAAATCAAATAGTCGTAGGATATCGTCTTATCTCCAACTTTAACCTGTTTTTTAAGAGGGTTAACTTTAGAAACGTTGCCTAGTAATACTTCAATATTTTTATATTCGGAAAGTAGCCCTCTAATAGGCGCTGCAATTTCAGCTGGGCTTAGGCCCGCCATAGCTACTTGGTAGAGTAAAGGCTGAAATAAATGGTAGTTTCTTCGGTCTATTAGGGTGACTTGAACCCCTTTTTTGCGACCTAGGGATTTTGCGGCAGCTAAACCGCCAAAGCCTCCCCCAACAATAATAATTTTTTTTTCTTTCATATGGATCCATCTGATTGTTTTTGCTAAGAGGACATACTCTTTGGCCTTGATGCCGCATTTTACCTGCGAATAGACCTTAGGCGCAATGTGGTTGTCTAAGTTTTAATTATATTTGAGGTTTTTGCGGTTTGGTTGTATAAGGTACTAATATTTAAGTGTTTTTTAGGTATTTAGCTTTGTTGTTCCGAGATGGCTAAACAATTGACGTCGTCAAGGGTTTTAACGCTGCTATTTATAAAAAATATAGTTATTTCAATATGTTATATTGGCCCTGAAGTTGCAATATCATAGGTAACACACAATTTACACGGGCAAGGTTAATTGGAGGATAGCCAAATGTTAGGCTTAAAGCAAAATTTCTATACAACATCTACTTGGGTCATCGTAGTAGCTGGAATGATGTCTGGACTAATCCTGCTGACTCTATTCTTCGCTTCTGAGGCTAAGAGGACTTCCTCTAAGTATCAAAATTTGCTGCAAGAGCGTAAAGAGATCGATACACAGATCCACCGACTTGAAGCGGTTATGAAGCGAATTGATCGCCATTCAAGGTCTATGAATAATGTTGTGATGTCAGCGGTAAGTACCGAGAGAGAATCCACACGTACCACCCAAAAACGTTTGGCAAAAATTCAGTCTAGCCTCGCTAGTATATCTAAGTATCGAAACGACCAGGAGAGTTCAGTCAATCTGGTCTCGAGGCTAAAGTCAGTGAGTTCAAATACCCAAAAACTAGAAGGTGCTCTTAGAGGATTTGTCACCGTCATGAAGCATAGTGAGGATGTATTCCGAACGATTCCTTCCATCACACCGGCGAGTGGTTGGGTCTCTAGCTTTTATGGCGAGCGTCACTCTCCATTTAGCGGCAAGACGATTATACATAAAGGCATCGATATTGGCTCTGATGTAGGCCAAGAAGTGATTGCTCCAGCAGAGGGGATTGTAGAAAAAGTTGGTCATTCTCCGTCTTTTGGCAAATATGTTGTTATTAAGCATGCGCATAATATTAAAACTCGTTATGGCCACAACTCTGTTCTTTCGGTTCGAAAAGGTCAGAAGGTTAGGCGCGGCCAAAAGATTGCAGAAATTGGTAGCACCGGGCGGTCAACCGGCCCTCATTTACATTATGAAATTTGGGTCAACAACAAAGCCGTGGACCCAAGTGATTACCTACTTGATAGAAAACTAGAGGATGTGAGTTCTAGCAGCGGCACCATTAATGTTGGTGGTGAGGAAATTTAATTACTCTGACCCATTATGAGTTGAACTCTCATAATGGGTCTTGTTAAAGTCCTGTTAGTAGTATTGATATAGCTGTCAGTTAAAGCGTTCGGTTAGGTAGCCCGGTCAGCTGTGGTTGCGCCATCAAACTTAATGTCAGTAGCGAATATCTCATCATGACCCCGGTTTTCGTAGCTAATCGCCACCGCCATGGCGCCTGATAAGTCTGGAAGCCGTTCGCAATTTAGATTAAACTGCTTACATAGCTTTCTTGCAATTTCGAAGTCTTTCGATTGGACATTTTTCATATCAATTTCGTCACTACGCTCGTCTTCAATGCTTAGTATCAATAAAGTTTTTTCAGAATCACGCTTTAATTGGGTGGAAATTTTTATTGCCGGGTGATCACCACTTAAGTCTAGAAACATATCATAGATATGAAAAATAATGGAAATCCAGATATTTTTAGGCACCTGAGTGAAGATACGCTCTTGGCCGAATTCTAGCTGATTGGAAAAATGGGGCGAAAGCCCAGATGATTTTATAATCATTTGTTGTGCGCTAATGCAGACGTCCATAAGTGAACAGTCATGATCGACATTTTGATCTGATTTATAAGAGAGATCACACCAGTAAGATGTTTGGCGGAAGACCTCTCGTAGCTCCTCACTCAGTAGTTGAATCTCTCGATTGATCTGTGCCGACTGATTGTCAGCTGATGAAGTTGTTCTTTGCAGTAGCATAAGCTGCTGCTCGAGTAAACTCTGTCCGTCGTCAACTGTCTGCTCTGATAGAGCTCTGAAAAACCTGCGTGCTCCGCGGGTATCCACCTCGGTTTGCCATCGTGTCAGCAGGGTTTTTAGGGTCGCTGTGCTTCGAGAAACACCTTGAGTGCTTGTATGAATAATTTTATCTATTCTTTTTTTGATACTCGAAATATCTTTAGATAGCTTTTCCCTACCTTCAGCCATCTGTATTGCTAAGCTCTCTATCGGAACTATAGCTTCTAATTTTTCTTCGTTATTGCCTATCTGAGCTTTGAGCTGACGGATTTCACTATGTAAAGATAGGATTTCTTCACTATTTTTCCTAAGCCGATCTTTACTCTGTTCTTGATACTTTTCTAGCAAAGACTTTGCGTATTCAAGGGGAGGTGCCGTTTTTATCTGCTCTAAGAAGTGTTGTTTGCTGACGTTGTCAATTTTAGTAAATTGTCGGATCCATAACGCAAATGTCTCTTGATTTAGCTGCTTTTGATCACTTAAACTCTTATTCATCCACCAAAGGTATCCGGTAGCAAATAAAGCAATCAAAGCTAAGTAAATTACGCTAGTCCAGGGAAAACGAGGTTTTGAGAAAGCCCACTTTAAAGAGAAGCTGTTGGACACTAAGGTAGCCTGAGAAACTTTTGGACTTCCTTCTTCTATTATAACTACGGCGTCATCCGCGCTGGCTATAGGCTTTATCTCAAGTTCTAACATTGCTTTATAACGAGCTAGGTCAGGGTAAATAGGCATCCAGCGGATGGTATCTAGAAAAACGGTTCCCATCAGAAAGAGCTTTCTTCCTTCCTCATTGGGAACTTGAACGGAAAAGTTCAACGAGGGTATTTGGTTTGAACTAGAATCCCAGTACAAAGAGTAGTTTTGCATATTCTTTTGGTTACAGCTTGTACCTGAGGTGTGATTAAGCCCTGATGCTGCAATAGTTTGACAGTTCTCAGCCATTAATGTCAGGCGGTCAAGCTGGCCCTCGATTAGGCTTCCTTCGAGGGTCTTATTTATAGAGTGCTTAAGGTCCCACTCTATGTTTTCTTTTAAAGTTGGGTTCTCGGCTGTTTCCCGTACGAGTGCTACTAGCTGTGATCTGGTGGCGGCGATCGCATTGATGTACGCATCTCGAGCATCCAGCGCCATATCGTGGGTCCTAGTAGCTCTGGGAACAACATAGCTAATTGAGATAATCGCAAGTATTAGTGCGCAGAGAAAAATATATGGAGTAGCTAATCGCATGAGTCAATCCCTGACATTACGTGTATTTGATCAAATCGTTTATCAAATTGTTACTTTTTTAGGACAGAATGTCGATCATTTTTAGTGACTTGAGTCTGCGAGCCCTCGCTTAGTGCTAGCAGCCGCGCTGCTCTTCTACCAATTCTATCAGTATCCCGCCGGTGGACTTTGGGTGAATAAATGCGATTCGTGAGTTGTGGGCTCCCGGCCTGGGGGTCGAATCAATCATTTGGATATGGTGGCTGAGCATGTGCTCGATTGCCGCTTCGATATTTTCGACTTGTAACGCCAGGTGATGGATTCCCCCGCCTTTCGTTTCGATAAATTTGGCTATTGGTCCAGGCTCGTTAGGCTGGTTTTCAAGAATTTCTAACCTTGCAGCCGCATTATTTTGAGAGTTTTGCTCATTCGAACTACTGAACATAAAGGTATTAGTCTTTTGCTCTTTGACAAGCTCTTCCCCCAGAAAGCTTAACCCTAATACTTCTTTGAAAAAAGTTCTGGTTGTTTGAGGGTTTTTTGTTGCAATGCCCAGGTGGCTGATACCAAGAATATTCATTTTAAGACAACCTAATAAAAAAAACACGTTATAGTGACTATAACGTGTCTTAAGAGAAAAAATAATAGCTAAACTAAAGT
>JANQHA010000529.1 GCA_028282865.1 Oligoflexales bacterium | reverse complement strand
TGTATGGGAAAGGCCAGTCCTGCCATCAGAGAAAAAATACAAAACAAAGCTACGATTATTAATTGTGACTTAATTATCGCAACCACAAAAAAGCACCCGCACATGCCAATTGTAAACGCTGCGATGGCACTTTGATCCGAAGTAAAGCGTTTTATCAGTGATGACTTCATGGAACCAAAGGCCTCAAAGGCTGTCATGGCAGCCATAACCCAGCCAAAATAGCTAAGGTCAAATTGACGATCGGTTAACACTGGTTGGAATAAATGGACCTGCAAAACTCGCACTAAAACAAAAATACCACCACCCTGGACCATAAGAGCAACTAGTAGTTTAGAGTGAACTAATGCTCCGAGTGCGGACAAAATGTTTACTTTCTTGACTTGTGATGGTTCGCTAGGGTGATTATTTGTTAGCTCAGGCATTGAGTATGCAATCCAAATTGCCAGAGCGGCGCTTAGAGCTGTCAGCCAGTAGGGGAGTTGCAGGTGGATGCCCATCAAATACCCTACAACCGGCCAACATGCTATTTTTGCTATCAGGCTATAAGATCTAGCCTGTCCTTCTGCACTGCGGTACTGCTGACTATGACCTAGTTTATTCATGTATTCGTACAGGTACGCGCTAGCTGAGCCGGAAATAAGTGCTCTAGATCCGGCGATAAGCAGAAAGTGTAAAAGCATTCCAATATAGTTTGGGATTAAAGTTGGTAGTAGATTGCTGATGAGTAAGGTTGTGCCGCCCCAAATCATGCACTTACGGTAACCGAAGCGGTCTCCTAGAAATCCGGTAGGTAATTCTAAAAAAATAAAGGCCAAGTAATAAATACTTTGAATGCCAAATATTTCGGGGTCCGTTAGTCCTAGCTGTTTTTGAAAGTGGTAGAAAATGGGGATCCATAGCAACAGCCCGAAGAACAGCTGAAATAATATATAGCTACGGATAACCTTTTTCATACAGCGCTCTATAAGTTATAGGGACGAAGCTGAAGAATATAGATCTGATCTCCTTGCACTGCCCACTCAATATCAACCGGACTGTTGAAGGTATAGTCGTCTGAAAAGTGAGATTGTAACAGCCTACCGGCAATAGCTAGTGATTGGAGGGTGGCCTTTTGATCTTTAGTAAAGTCCTCGGTCGCATTACCTATCGATAGTGTCGAGCCACCACCTTCGACAGTATTGTAAAGATATTGATGTGGAGGCTCGCTACCATCGACTATAC
>JANQHA010000440.1 GCA_028282865.1 Oligoflexales bacterium | reverse complement strand
AGGGAAGCTACTCCCTGTAGAGAAGTGGGGGGTTAAAATTGCTTCTTTTGGCTTTTTGTCTGATGCCATGAATCCCGTAGTATGGCGAGGTCCACTGGTCGCTAAGGCCTTCGAACAGTTATGCTACGAAGTTGATTGGGGGGAGCTAGATTTTTTGGTGATCGATTTGCCTCCCGGGACAGGTGATATCCAAATGACCATGATCGAACGTTTACCGGTGTCGGCGGCATTAATTGTCACAACTCCTCAGCATGTCGCTTTACTTGACGCTCATAAAGCTTTGAGTATGTTTGAGCGCTTAGAGGTGCCAGTGTTAGGAGTCGTTGAGAATATGTCCTACTTTCAATGTAAAAAATGTGATTACAGAGAACGAATCTTCGGGGATGACCTCAGCGGTTTTTCTGATGCGAGAAAAATACCAATTTTATCTGAGATTCCATTGACGCCATCGGTTCGCATAAACTGTGATAGCGGAACCCCTGCAATATGCTCCGATAACGTCACCGTACAACAGGCTTATGAAAGGGTAGCAGCTAAGGTGATAAGTAGCACCAGCGTTTCATAACCTAAGAAAGCTGCACAGTATTCACAACTACGCAGCTATCGAGTCTATGGACTCATCGTCGGTTTTGGACTGAGCGCTATTGTCTTCATTAGCACCTTGCCCGTCAACGATTGCGACTAATGAGTTTGAAGTTAATGCAAGGCCACTAGCTTTTGAATGTAAATTTTTTGCTGCTTCTTCGCTTTTTTCAATATACCGAGTGTTTTCATTACTGAGTTCCTCAATCTTATTGACAGCAGAGCCTATTTCTTGAATCCCGATTTCTTGCTCCTTAGAGGCCTCAGCAACGGAACTAATAAGTTGGTCTAGGGATGCGGCACTTTCCATAATGTCACCTAAAACTAGGTTGCATTGCTCGGCCTTGCCGATACCTTCGTCCATAATGTCCTTACTTTCTTTTACTAGCTTTTCAACGTTAGTTTTTGTAGACGTTACGATATCGCTAACCCGCTTTACACTTTGATCAAGCATGGAAGAAATTTCGTCTGCGGCAGTTCCACTCATTTTTGCTAGATTGCCAACCTCTTCAGCCACCACTGAGAAACCCTTACCGTACTCACCGGCCCTAGCAGCCTCCACCGAAGCATTAAAGGACAGTAGCTTTGTTTGAAAAACGATGTCGTTGATCACATTGGTTTTTTCAGCGATATCGCTAATAAGCCTACCAATCTCTGATAACTTCTCGTTTCCGTCGGTTACTTCGCTTGTAAACTTTTGGTTTATCTCACTTATCCGGCCCATCGATTGGATCATCTCTTGAACTGTTGTTTTGCCTTTTTGGGCTGTATTATTGCTAGATTTTGAATCGCTGTTAGCTTGATTTACCGATTCACTGTTTTTTCCTGCTATTGCTGTGATCTCAGTCAAAGATGCTGCGATGGTTTGGATAGCCGCTGCTTGGTTGGCAAATGACCCTGCTAAACCCTCGCTCGCCTCAGATATTTGACTGGTAGACTCAACCACCGAGTGTGTATGATTCGAAAGTTCGGTGCTACACTCGCCGATCTCTTTAGACATACCACGGGTGATTTTATAAATCATAAAACATAACAATAGGCAGATCGTTATTAAAACTACTGCGTGAGACATCAGTAGTTTTAGGTCTACGTCTTTTTCGTGGGCAATATCTTTTATAGTATATTCTTTGTGGGAATTGACTGCTTTGGCGATAAAGCCAAGCGCCCCGCTGATCGTCGCAAAAAACTCCTTGGCATTTCGCCCATATTGTCCTTCGCCTGACTTAAGGATTATACGGGTGAAGACGTCGCCAACCTCTGCCCATTGAGGCGAACTGCGAAAGTCTTTTATAGCTTTTTTAGCCTCCCCATGAAGCTCAAGGCCTGGGGCATTTAAGATCCCATCTACGTTCGCTTTTAGTGCTATCACTGAATTGATTTTAGCTTTAGATATTGGCTGATCTTTTGCCAAAATCGACGATAAGTTCGCGCGTAATTTACCGCCATTTTCTTTTGCCATCTCAACCATTGAGAGTACCCTCAGGTCGGCACTTATTCTTGCGACTGGTGTTTCGTCCGCTAGTGTTTTCTGAAGTCCCAAAAGACCATTAACCATTTTAGTATAGGTTTTAATCGCATCTCCGGTTGATATTGACCTGTTAGTGACCTTTGGCCGCAATGTTTGATAGGTATTTAAGATGTCTCGTATCTTATCGTTAGTAACCTTATCGAAGGCACTTGATTGTAACGACTTCTGGGCTTTCTTCAGTTTTGTATCGGTGAGCTTACGCTGCTCCTCTACGTCAGCTATAGCCATACCGCCGTTTAAGTAGGCTGCCGAACGGCCACGCTCTTTTTGGGTTTCATGTACCAACTCGCTAGCTGCCTTTACTAAATCCATCTCTTGCATAGCAACATCAGCGTGGCGGTAGGTATCGTAAATATTTTTCATGTCAAATGCTGCCATGCCTAAAAAACATAGTAATGGTAACGCTGCGATTAACGTGATTCGAAAAGTCAAACTTTTGTTTTTCATTGGGGGCTCCTATAAAAGTGTCCTTTTTACGACACTCGGTTGTTGTCGGTATTTGGAGCCAAACCTTTAAAAAAAAATAAACTTATTTTTTCTTTGAAATTAGTTGGTTATATATGGGGTTGGCATGCCGAAAGTATAGATCAACTAGTTGTCACAGTCTTCACAGTAGCCGTATAAGTCAAGTCTATGAGAGGTGAGCCTAAAACCATTTTGCTTAGCTACCTCTATCTGAGTCTCTTCGATGGTTTCGTTTTCGAATTCGACGATTTTTTTGCAAGATAAGCATACTAGATGGTCGTGGTGGGTATCTGGGTAGTCAATCTCAAAGACGGCCCGACCATCTGCAAATGACTGCTCTTTCACAAGTTTTGCAGATTTTAGCAGGTTTAAAGTGCGGTAAATAGTAGCCAGGCCAATGTTAGGATGCTTAGTTTTTATCGAAGAGTGGAGCATTTCGGCATCGACATGAGAGTCAATCTCTAGCAGATGCTCAATAACTACTTTTCTTTGCTTGGTTTGTTTTAGGTCTTGAGATTTCAAATACACGTTTAATTGGTTGTTAAACCATTTAAAGTCTTTAGTCTGTTTTTGTTCTTCAATCATCACCCAGTCTCGTAGGTTGGTTCATTGATCTTTATAGCTTTCCTGAATTAAAATTTGGAGAAAAATCTGCTTTTCCTTGTCAAATTATTTTACTGCTACTATATGTGATCAAGATTTCTTCTAGAAGTTATCGTCGGTTATCTGAAAAATACGAAATAAGGTGTGGATGTCTATTTTTGAGGGCCTCATAACGGATCTTTCCTATAAAGGCCAAGGTGTCACTCGTGACCCAACTGGCTTATCTATATTTGTTCACGGAGCTTTGCCTGGAGATGTTGGTAAGTTTCGGATTGTGACACGGAAGAAGAGATACGGTTTTGCAGTCTTAGAGGAACTTGTCAAGCCATCAGAACACAGGGTGACTCCTTTATGCCGTCACCACGGCTTTTCAAATGGCCTTTGCGGGGGCTGCCCGTGGATGATGATAGATTATTCTGAGCAGCTTGCTCGAAAGGATCAAATTGTTAGATCTCAATTGCTGCGCAGCAAATTGCTTCATCAAGATCTTATTTTACCTAGTATTATTTCTTCGCCGCAGTCGACTGGATACCGAAATAGGGCTAAATTTAGAAGTGATGGAAAGGCTATAGGGTTTCAATCGAGCGCCTCTAATGCACTTGCACCGATCGATGATTGCGTCGTACTGACAACCGACCTTCGTGCTAAGCTGAGGAAGCTTCGGGAAATGCTACCTAACTCAAAATGGGCACCCCAAGCAGGTAGACCATTAGTGACGATAGAAGTAGATGAATTGACCCGGGTAGAAGATGTCATGCCAAACCTGCCAATTCGATTTCATCAAGGCAACTCACAGCAGAATGATAAGTTGAAATGTTGGCTTCGAGATCGCCTTCCAGGAGGTGGTGCCAAGAGAAGTGCTTTAGAGCTTTTCGCTGGATCCGGTAATCTTACCAAAGTGCTTCTTAGTGGCAGCTTTCAGGATGTTTTTGCTTTTGACTCCGATAAAAAAGCCATAAGTGATCTTGGCAAAAATTTTTCGCCCAAAGTGCAGGTAGGTGTTGCCAACCTTTTTAGTAGTATAAAAGCAGTTGAAGGTATGCCCGGTGCGCTGAATGCTGAGGTTTTATTATTAGATCCGCCGAGGTCGGGCTTTTCACAGCTGGCAAGCTTGGTTAATAAGATGCCGCAGTTGGAGCGAATATTTTACATTTCATGTGATTTGGCATCTTTCTGTCGGGACGTAGCTAAGTTGTCAGATGAATGGGTTTTGAAAGAGGTTCAGCCGATAGACATGTTTCCTCATACCCCGCATATTGAATTGGCTGCAAATATTGAAAGAAAAATGACTTATTAGTAGGGAATCGATCGTTGCTGTTTCAATAATTCATCAAACTGTTCGCTTTCAATTGACTGGCGAATCTTATGCATTAAATCTAAGTAGAAGGTTAAATTATGTATGGTTAGTAATCTATGACTAGTGGTTTCGTTAACAAAAAACATATGCCTAAGGTAGGACTTAGAGAAATTTGAGCAGGTATAGCACCTGCAATTTGGGTCTAATGGATCCTCTGATACTTTATGTTTAGAATTTTTGATGCTTACTCGGCCTTCGGAAGTAAATAGGGTCCCTCTACGAGCATTCCTGCTGGGCATGACGCAATCAAATATATCAACTCCAAGGGCCACAGACTCAACTAAATCTGCCGGCGTTCCGACGCCCATCAAATAACGTGCGTGATCTTCTGGCAAGTGGTCACAACTTAGCTCGGTCATCTCACGCATATCGGCCTTGTCTTCACCAACCGATAAACCACCGATCGCATAGCCATCAAAGCCGATGTCAATCAACTGCTCGCAGCTCTGTTTTCTGAGGTCCTGATAAATACTACCTTGAACGATGCCAAACTGGCTTAACTCACCTTTTGTCTTAGCGCTTCGACACCTCGCGGCCCATCTCATGGAGCGCTCCATGGAGCTTTTTGCTTGTTCATAGGTGGCGGGGTGATCGGTGCACTCATCAAGCACCATGTGGATATCTGAACCGAAGTCTTCCTGAATCGCTACAGCTTTTTCAGGGCTTAGGTCAAAGATAGCTCCATCTAAATGACTTTTAAAACGCGCACCTTGCTCATTAATTTTATTGAGCTTCGAAAGGCTCCAAATTTGGAATCCGCCGCTGTCAGTTAAAATAGGACGATCCCAGCTCATAAACTTATGTAATCCACCAATTTCGTTTAGGACCTCCATCCCGGGCCGTAAAAACATGTGGTAGGTATTTGCTAGAATGATCTGTGCATCCATTTCGATCAAGTCATTCGGTAAAATTCCTTTGATTGCGCCATTAGTGGCCACTGGCATAAACATCGGAGTTTCTACCGTACCGTGGAATAGCTTGATTCTTCCACGGCGAGCTTTGCCAGCTTTTTTTATTAACTGGAAGTTAGACAATGGATTTACCCAAGGCAGATTGAATCAATTCGACCGTTAACTCGGCTGTTTTGTGAGCTTGGTCTTGGATTGGATTTAACTCAACAAATTCGGCAGATCTCAGTAATTTTGTGTCAGCGATCATTTCCAAAGCAAGATGGGCTTCGCGGTAGCTTATACCTCCACTTACGGGGGTGCTGACACCCGGTGCAAAGAGTGGGTCAATGCCATCAATGTCAAAAGACAGGTGGATGGCCGACATTTTCTTAGTCATTTCGGATAGAATTTCAGTCATTATGGTATACATGCCTTTTTCATCAATCGACCTCATTGTGTAGTAGTTGACTCCGCTATTTTTTAGAAGTTCTTTTTCTTTGCCGTCAATGTTTCGTAGACCGATAATAGTCACTTGCTCGGGTTTAAGGACTTTATTTCCTGCGGTGGCCACTTCAGTGAGTCTTTTGTCGCCGTCACCTAGCAGTATCGCTAACGGCATTCCGTGAATATTCCCAGAAGGGGAGGATATCGGATTATTTAGATCAGCATGGGCATCGACCCAAATAACTCCCAGCTTATTATTATTGGACTGGTGGTAACGAGATGATCCTGCGATAGATCCGATGGCTAGACTGTGATCGCCTCCAAGAACTAATGGTAGGTTTCCCCTCTGGTGAGACTCAAAAACTTTATCCGATAGATCTCGACAAACATCGCGAATGGTTTCTAGGTAATTTTGCTTGGTATCATCCGGGCTGATTTCCTCTCGTACCGGAACTTTAATGTCTCCTTGATCAACTACGGTATAGTCCAGGTCTAAAATCTTTCTTTTTAAGCCCGCTATTCGAACCGCCGCGGGTCCCATGTTAGTTCCACGCATATTTGCACCAAGATCGGTCGGTACGCCAAAAACATCAATGGTTCGAATTTTATTGAGCGTCATAAAATCTATCCTCGGAGATCACTTAATTGTTAAACTAAAAGACTATCTTGTTCTACTTGAGTTCATAGTTCGGGTCAATTTTTTACCGGAATACTGAGTGAAATTTTAGTGGTGGGTAGCGGTTTAAAGAAAAAGGAGCCAAGACATCCGTCAGTGGCTCCAAATTCCTGGTTTTACTGTAAGGCTTCTAACCCTTTAGCGAACTCTCTGTTTCTTGTTTATGGGCATGGCAGGTTCTGCCATGCCCTTTAAGTATAAAAAACAGATAGGTCACCTTAGATTTTTACCCTTTACCCGCTGGCTGTTCCTAACCAAGAAGTTGGAGCGCAACCTGCGGTGCCTGGTTAGCTGTTGCTAACACAGATGTTCCTGCTTGCTGAAGAATACTAGCTTGAGTGTATTTAGCCGTTTCATAAGCGAAATCCGTATCGCTGATACGACTCTTAGACTCAGAAATATTCTCAACTTGAATTCCTAAGTTACTGATCGTAGATCCTAGCCTATTTTGGATAGCACCTAAGTAAGACCGATAATCGTTCACTCGGACAATGGCTTTGTCAAGAGCAGCGATACTCATTTGAGCCGCTTCTTTGGTATTAACCCTAGTACCTTCTTCTGCTTTACCGATTGCTAGTGAGCCATCTCCTTCGGTGAAAGCATTTAGATTGCTAAAGTCAATTTTGATGATGTTGACTGGATTTCTCTCGTCAAGTGCATCTGCTCCCTCAAAGTAGTCTTTGCCAACTTGAATTTCTAATGGAAAACTCGAAGAGTTAGCCATTTCGTCTGGCATGTCGTTTTGTCCCACTAACAATCGTGTACCGTTAAATTCGGTCGATGCTGCGATTCGATCTATCTCGTCTTTTAGCGCAACATATTCACGGTCAGTGAACTCTCGTTCAGTGTTCCCTATGGTGTCACTTGCTGATTGAATAGCTAGTTCTCTTAGCCTTACAAGCATATTGCTTGTTTCTACCAGCCCGCCTTCAGCAGTTTGTACCAGGGATACACCATCCAGTGCGTTTCTTTTCGCTTGACCAAGCGATCGGATATCAGCTTTTAGATTCTCAGAAATCGCCAATCCTGCAGCGTCATCTGCAGCTTTGTTGATCCTCGATCCCGAAGCTAATTTTGATGCCGACTCTCGAACGGCATTTGTCTGGTTCGCCAGACGACGTTGTGCATTCAATGATGCAGCGTTGGTTCTAATACGTAAACCCATCTTTTTGACCTCCTGTCATGTTGTCGAATTACTTCCTGCAATTCCTGGGTGTGTCGTCGGCGTCACAGGTGAGAAGTTTAACGATTTTGCCTACTAAACACTTAACTATTTGTTTTTATTGGTATTTAAAAAAACTGTTATAGGCGGTTTTTGCCGGGCTTTGTTCTATTTAATAGAATTGGTGGTATTTTCCTTTTATACATACCATTCTTTGGTAGGATCAATTTTCGTAAGCGCTGTATTGATAATAATGTGGGTAAGTGATGAAAGATATTGTTTATAGTAACTTTGACGAGGCATTAGAGTGCTTATCTAGATTGAGAAGCAATGAGCAAGCGATTGCAGCAATCGTTAGTGCAGGTGAACTGCTCGGCGATGGATTGAAGAATCATGGTAAGGTTTACAGCTGCGGCAATGGTGGTTCGCATTGCGATGCCATGCATTTTGCCGAGGAGCTGACCGGGAGGTTTCGTGGTGATAGGCCGCCAATTGCTGCGGCAGCGATCTCTGATCCCTCCCATTTAACTTGTGTCGGGAATGATTACGGGTTTGACGAGGTTTTTTCTCGATATGTTATGGCTCACGGTAGGCCGGGAGATATGTTGCTTGCCATCAGCACTAGCGGTACTAGTAAAAACATTATAAAGGCCGCTGAAGTTGCAAAGACTAAGACCATGAAAGTTATTTCTCTAACTGGTAAGCCAGGGTCAGCTTTGGGCAAGCTAGCCGATATTGATATCTGCACCCCAGGTGGAGACTATGCCGACCGTGTACAGGAGCTCCATATAAAGGTGATTCATTCTTTGATACAGGTTATTGAAGCTAAACTTTTTTGACCGAGTTAGTGGGGCTAAGTTATGAGCGAAACTATTTTTGATAAAATTTTACGTAAAGAGATTCCGGCTGAAATCGTCTATGAAGACGAGTCCGCAATATCTTTTAAAGATATAAGCCCGCAAGCTCCGGTTCATGTGTTGGTTATTCCCAAGGTGAAGGTAGCCGGTTTTGCCGATTTTGAAAGTAGGTCAAATGA
Source organism: Oligoflexales bacterium (assembly GCA_028282865.1). Taxonomy (GTDB): domain Bacteria; phylum Bdellovibrionota_B; class Oligoflexia; order Oligoflexales; family CACXFL01; genus JANQHA01. The sequence goes on along the minus strand of JANQHA010000440.1, from coordinate 2,626 downwards.
GGAAGTAGGAGCACTATTTAAAGCCGCTGCGATAACCGCTAGAAAGTTAGGTTTGGCAGATGACGGTTACCGGATAGTAGTAAATCAGGGGCGTAATGGTCAACAGACGGTAGATTATATTCATATTCATATATTAGGCGGTCGTCCTATGAATTGGCCTCCAGGCTAACGGAAATACGGGAGGATTATAATGGAAGGTCAATGGATGTATCCTGTTTTGCTTGACAGCCATAACTATACTTCGCTTAGGCGAACCCCTTGGGCTGGTAGTAAAATTGCCTCGTTGTATAAAGATGAGCTATTCCCAAATGAAGTAGAGAGCCGCGTTGGCGAGTCCTGGGAGTTTTCGTGTGACCCCTCGTTCCCCTCTAAAACTCAAGGGGCGGAAATAACTTTATCCAGTCTTATAAAAACGGACCCGCAGAAATTTCTGGGATCTTCCAGTGACCAGGGTTTTTGCGAGATATTGGTGAAGTTGCTGAATGCGTCCTCGCCTCTGTCTGTGCAAGTTCATCCAGAGGATGGAGATGAAGCCTTGGCGGTAGATGAGTGCGGTAAGCCAGAGTCTTGGCTAGTACTAGACGCTGACCCTGGATGTGGGCTTTACCTTGGTTTTTCGAAGCCGTTAAGTCGAGATGAATTGGGCTCTGCTTTTTCTAGCGGTGCGGATGTGAGCGACCTGCTTCACTTTGTCCCAGTAAAGCCAGGCGATTACTTTGAAATCTCTCCAGGAGTTCCCCATGCCATCGGTCCCGGCGTGTGCCTGCTTGAACCACAGAGAATCTTGTTTGGTAAGAGTGGGAAGACCTACCGGATGTGGGATTGGGGTCGAAAGTACAATGAAGACGGTGAACTCGATCTGGCGAATGGTCAAGGTCGTGAGCTCCATTTAGATGCTGCTTTAAAGCTAGTAGACCCTACGAACCAAGTGGGAGAAGAGTTTGTAGCGGAAACTCGACGTGAGCCGGTAGTGAATTGCTTGAGCTCAGAAGTCACCGTCAGTTCGTTTCCGAGCAACCCCTATTACCAAACCCACGTGTTTGAAATTGCCAAAGGTGGTTGTCTGAAACTATCTGTCAAGGGTGGTTACGGCGCTTTCACATGTTTAAAAGGAGGGCTATCCGATCAGAACGAGCTTAGGTACCCCAAAGGGCAGTCGGCTTTTTTCCCAGCGGAGTGTTTTCCTTTGGAGCTGAGAGCTACTGAAGACTCTTTTGCTTCTTTAGTCATACCGGCAACGTCTAAGCTTTGTTTTTAATAAGCCTTTTGGAATTAATTTTTAAAGCCCCCAGCTTGAGCTGATCAGAGATGGTTTTTGCTATCTTAAGTTGTGCCTTTATTGAATCAGTTGGCGAGATTTTTACTTTTTTGTAGGCGAGCTCTTCAAGGATGTTATTTCTTCTACCTTCAGGCATCTGATTTAGTAAAAACTCCTGGGTTTTCCTATCGGAGTGTTTTAGGGCGCTAGTCCATTCTGAGGGGGGGAAGATCGATAGAACTTTTTTAATACTTGGGCTGTCTAGACGGTCTATGTCGCTGAATAAGAACTCTGTTTCGTCTACTAAGGCCGCTAGGATCGGTGACTGCGTCTCAAGTTTGCGATACAGTTTCTTCCGAAAGATCGGATCGCTGACTTCCCTAAACATTGCAGCCAGAATGGCTATGCCATTAAATGTTTTATATTCGCTGTTTTTCATGTTTTTAGCATCGGGGAGCGCGACAATTTCTTGAGTATATCAACCTAATCCCCTGGCTTTACTCTATAAAATCAACTGTGAGTCAATATGACGATTAGCTGAGCAGGTTTGTCGTAGGCGGAATCCTTTTGCTTTTTATCCAGAAATTTTCTATTAATACTGCAGCTTACGGTCACTGGAGGAAAAGAAAATGAAGCAGTTTATCTTAGTAGTAGGGTTGATCCTGACGGCAACTAGTGTCGCCGCACCGAAGGTTTTGAAATATTCAGAAGATGCAGCGCCAAATAATATGGACCCGACTCAGTCCTCGGTGATTTACTCCAATAAGATCGTTACTGCAGTCTACGATACATTATATGAATACAAATATCTTAAAGTTCCTTACGAACTTAAACCGCGGCTTGCGGTTGATTTTCCCAAAGTTGGTAAAGACGGGAAAACATATACATTTAAGCTGCGTAAAGGGGTCTATTTTATCGATGATCCCTGTTTTAAAGGTGGTAAAGGCCGTGAAGTTACCGCTCATGACTTTGTCTACTCGATCAAGCGCCATTTTGACCCCAAAAACACTTCACAAGGAGCTTGGCTTTGGACAGGTAAGATTGTTGGTTTAGATGATTGGAAGACGAAAGGAGCCGACTATAAGAAAGAAGTCGAGGGGCTTAAGGCACTTGATAACCACACTGTTCAGATCAAGGTGACTAAACCTTTTCCGCAGCTACTTTATACACTAGAGATGGGATATTCAGCAGTCGTTCCTCATGAAGCGGTTAAAAAGTATGGCAAAGAACTTTCGGTTCGCCCAGTGGGATCTGGCCCTTTTAAAATGATTTCTCACAACTCAAAACAAACCGTGTTGGTTCGAAACCCGAAGTACCGAAAAGAAGTCTTCGACCCGGTGGCAGAAGGTTATGATCCTAAGGTTCATG
>JANQHA010000335.1 GCA_028282865.1 Oligoflexales bacterium | reverse complement strand
GAAGTAAATACTTCCCCCGACATCACAAGCCCCAATCTCGAGGTCTTCGACCTCGGTTCTAACTGCATCTCTCGCATCATTTTTTGCATCATTGATCGTTGACCCAGTACCAGCTTCAGGGCCCCAGGTACCCGACCCACTGCTCAGCTCAGTATCACCACTGTAGCATGATGCGGGAATAGGCTCAGGTATGTCCGGTGGAGTGGTAGGTGGAGTTGGATCTGCAAGCACTATCTTTGAGCGTTCGTTCACTGCCGTAAGAGCTGATGCTCCAAGCACAAAAAAGCTAAAAGCCACTAATACATTAACCATCAACCTCATAAAAACTCCCTTTTCGATGAAATTAGCTAAGCTAATAGCGTACATAAGAAACCTATTTGTTACAAGGCTACCAAGAATAAATTCTTACATCTGGTTTGAGATCGAGGATTATTTAGTTAGGTATCAAAAAAAGCAACAAGACCTAAGCGCAGTATTCTAGTTACAATATAGAGATATTTTTTAAAAATCCCCTAAAGCATCAACACTGGGTCTTCAATAAAGCTGACGACTGAATCTAAGAAGTAAGCCCCCTGCGCACCATCAATCACCCGATGATCACAAGACATAGTCATCTCCATTCTCTCGGCAACAACAAGCTCTCCTTTGTCGCTCACCCAAGGCACCTTAGCAGTCGCGCCAACTGCAAGTATTGCAGCCTGCGGTGGGTTAATAATCGCAGTAAAATTTTTAATACCAAGCATGCCAAGGTTTGAAACTGTAAAGGTCCCACCCTGGTATTCCTCTGGTTTAAGTCCACCAGATTTAGCACGGGTGGCGAGCTCTCTACTCTGCACGGCAATTTCGCGAGCACTTATTTGGTCGCAGTGGCGAATAACTGGAGTAATCAAACCAGTTGGCAGAGCCACAGCCATCGCCATATGAACATCACCGTATTCGATAATAGATTCTCCCTGCCAAGAGGCATTGACGTTTCGATGTTTTGCTAAGGCTTTAGCACAGACAAGCATAATCAAATCATTAACACTGACTTTAGGAATGCTAGGGTCCTTCTCACAAGGCGCATTCAACTTCTTACGCCAGGCCATTAACGAGCTCATGTCACAAGAGCGGGTCAGATAGAAATGCGGCGCATCATTTTTAGCAGCGTGGAGTCGTTTAGCAATCGTTTGCCTCATCATAGAGTTAGCTATAACTTGATCCTCGCCAGCGCGAACTTTAGCTCCACTAAAAGAGGCGGACCCACTAACAGACTCGAGGTCTTTTTGAACAATCCGCCCACCGGGTCCAGACCCTTGGATCTGACCCAAATCGATCCCTTTATCGGCTGCCATCTTCTTGGCTAGAGGAGAGGCTTTTACCCTTCCTGACCCACTGGTGGTGGTTTGTATACCTTGTGATGCTTGTATTACATCTGATTTTACTGGTGTTTTTTGTGGTTCAGTGCTTTCGCTAGATTTACCTTCCTGAGCTGGCGCTTGGGCAGAACTCGCCCCTACTTCAAGTAGTTTATCGTCGAACGACTCACCTTTCTCACCGATAACAGCTATCGGAACTCCGACCGCAAGCTTAGAACCTGGGTCAGCAGCGAGCTTTAGAATCACGCCATCACAGGGAGCTTCGTAATCCATGGTCGCCTTGTCGGTTTCAATCTCAGCTAAGATATCCCCCTCTTCGACTTGCTCACCTTCCTTTTTACACCAATTAGCAATGACACCTTCTTCCATCGTGTCGCTAAGTTTTGGCATGGTAACCACTTCAGCCATTGGCTTAACCCTCTTAGTAAATCGACTCTACAAGTAACAAACTTCCCTTACGGCACTACAAACCTTGTCAACACTTGGCGAAACAAGCTCTTCCAAATGTTCATTGTAAGGCATCGGTACAAAATCTAAATTAACTCGCGCAACCGGAGCATCGAGGTCATCGAAGCACTCCTTCTGAACACGATCAGAAATCTGTGCGCCCACGGATGCAAAGGACCAAGATTCTTCCACCACCACGACTCGATGAGTCTTGGCAACCGATTGGAAAATCAATTCCTCATCCAAAGGCTGCAAGGTTCTTGGATCGAGGATTTCGATGTCAATCCCATCCTTTTCCAGGTGCTCAACAGCGTTAGACACTAGATCAACCATCCGGTTCCAGCATATCACTGTCACATCTTTGCCAGTTTTTTTTATTTCCCCTACTCCAAGAGGAATCGTGTATTCTTCGTCAGGTATT
>JANQHA010000244.1 GCA_028282865.1 Oligoflexales bacterium | reverse complement strand
TCAAAAATACTTTGTTGCTCTTCTATAGCGTTTACTCTCCTCTGCTCAGCTATTTCACTGTCTCCGTAGGATTTTCGTGCCATATTTAGCCATGCAACTACTTCGGCACCGTTTTTAAAGTCTTTGTCAAATAGCTCATTGATGGGAGTTATATCAAGGTTCCACTCGACCTTTAAGGCCGAGCGAGTTTGTTTGATTGCATGGAGGGTCGCTTTAATCATATTTAAATGAGTGGTTTGAAACTGGCTTGCGATTAAATTTGCTACTTTAGGGTCAAACACTATGGCCCGTTTTCCAGTCATCGCGGTCACCATATTTGTCTTGCCATGTAAACCTATCTCAAGCTCAATTTTTTCATTGTGATCAAAAGGGGATGTCTGAAATTTCCCGTAGTAAAACCTTTCACCGCTAGAGTTTGAATAGCTGCCAACGGTTGGCGAAACTGATTTCGTTCTTGCGTTGTTACCTTTTAGCCTAACTGAAATGTTATTTTTGCGACTTTGCCACTCAACAGCAAGGCCACCAGAAGTCATTGATGCGCGAGCCCATCCATAGCCTAAAAAGAAAACCTTTTGATCAGCAAAAACTCCACCGGTTTTGAGCAGCTCCAGCCATTGTTCCAAGGTTTCATCTTCGAGGTTGACTGTTTGCAGCGCATCGCCGTCTGTGGAGTTATTCCCAGGGTGGTGTAGCCGATCGTAGAAGACACCCGGGTGATTTTTAATGGAGTAGTTTACCGTTAACGGTGCATTTCTAAGAGTTGATAGAGGGTGTTTCATAGCTGACGCTAGCTCAGAGGCAGCGAAAGAGTATTTTGGGAATAACTCAAAGCTCGCGTCATAAATTTCCGGATACAGCCTGAGCGTGCAGGAAATCTCTGCATGGAATTTCCGGTGTAAGTAGTACTGGAGTTCTGGCCCCACCTTTGTCAAAACTTCGCGGGCGAGATGATCACCCTCAGCGGCAAAGATCGCGGGAGAAGCTTGCTCGCTAGTCTTTTTAATAAGCTCAAGAAATAGCACTGGCTTTGAGTTAGCTGGCGCTTCACCGCCGTCTTTGACTACTATGATCTTATCGAATTTACTAACCCACCTACCTATGTTATCGCTAGTGGTTCTACCTAAGTCACGTTCGTACATGACTAATAAGGTTTCCCCTAGCTCTTCGGTAGAGTATCCATACAAAATCGCCATTTGTTCATAGGTAGCAATAAAGCTTTCGCTGAAGTTCTTTTCTGAATACGGAATAAAATGCTTATGGCCACGATGATTCTTTATAAATTTAGCCAATTGGTCGCGAAGTAGGTCAGGGCGCTGATAAAAGGCATCTAGATAACCCAAATAGAATGCAGATTGCAATTGTGAGTCACTTTGTATCTTTAAAGTATACTCGTTTAGGTAGTCTACAGAGCTAACAACCTTTTCCTTAATACCCTCTGGAAGCCCATACGCACGAACGGTATTCAATAATAGGCAGCATATGATCGCAAAATTTTTAATCAATGACGTGGTCCGTTTTTAGATTTAAAACTCTGATGTTAAGTATAGTTTTAGCCCAGATATGTCAATCGTAATAAGTCTACCGACCGTGTTTTGGACTCCATGCTGAGTAGTTGCTAAAATTCCCCTTATGACGTTTGCTTTAAACATCCTCAAAAAGCTCCATACAGCTCGTAAACCCTTGAAAATAGCCTTGCTCTCTCCCGTGTTCTTCGTGCTTTTGCTGCTCTAGGGCGGCGTCCTCTTCGAGTTTCAATTTAGTCTCGTTTAACCAAGCAATCGTTTCCTGCTTGTCGCTAAATGTTTGGCCAAGTGCCTGATTTATGGTGTTAACATCAATAAACTTTCTAGCTTTTAAGATTTTCTCAGTTGCTGTTATTGCAGCGATGGTCGCTTCAATGTTGTAGCTTTTGGCGCTGCTAAATTGTTGCGCTATGTCATAGGCGATCTGCGGGTCTATGTGCACTCTTGAGGTTTTCGCGGTGCCAATATTTGTAGCTATAATGATCCTATCATCTATTTGGAGAGGAGATGTGCTCTCCATTTTGTAATAATGGGCTTCACGTTCGTGTACATCCTCGCCCGCATAATAAGACAATAAACTTAGATTGGCATTCTGGTCATTGATTGAAAACTCGACAAAAATATCTTCTTTTTTATTGCTACCTTTGACAAAACTTTGCCACTCGATAAACAGTTTTCCTGAAATCATCGATGCATGCACCCAACCGCGGTCGGGAAATAAAATTTTATGCTTGGCAAATGCCCCGCCACGTTTAAGGAGTTCTAACCAATTAATTAACGCCGAATCTTCGAGCTTTACAGTGATGAACTGTTCATCAATTGCGGTAGTACTCGGTAGGTATCTACTGTCATAGAAAGCTATGTTTGGGTTTTTTAGCGAATACTGCACTTCTAACGGAAAGCCGTTGGTCATGCCGTGTTCTTTTTGGTTTAGCGCAAATTCTGATGTAGCAAATAAATGTAGAGGAGCTAGCCCGGAGGAGGCATATTCTAACGTAGGATATAACCGAAGCAGGGCGGAGACTTTAGCAGGGAATCTCCGGTTTATGTGATACCTCAGTTCAGGACCCATTCTCGTTAACACTTCACGTGCTAAGCTGTCCCCTTCTGCAGCAAATATTTTTGGTGAAGAGCTTTCGCTGGTCTTCTTCATAAGCTCTAACATCAAATTTGCCATGGAACGAGATGGGCCCGTGCCACCTTCGTGTTCACTGTCATAGACGACTATTTTGTCGAATTTATGCAATATAGAATTATCAAACCTTCTGCTACTTTGCTCTCTATCCAACTCCTTTTGTGAAATCAGCAGCACTGTTTGTCCTAGCTGTGATTTGGAAACTCCTAGCAGGTCTAAAGATTCGTAAACCTCCATAAAATGGTCGGTAAATTCATTGGCAGAGTCACCACTATTAGAATAGGGGACAAAGTGAGTATGGTCGGGATGCTGGTATATGAATCCGGTTATCTTCTCCCTGAGCAGGTCTGGCCGCTCGTAGCCGACTTCCATATAACCCAAGTAGAACACTCCTTTAGTCTTCTTGGTTTGTTGTTGGTCGGAGTTGTAGTCTGAGACGAAGAAGTTTGCTTTGTGGGTTTTATCACTTATATCCTTAGGGTAGGCCATTGGACAAAGCATTACTAATAAAAATGTTATAGTTATTTTATGTATCAATTTAAAAGCACCATTAAAATTATAAAATACCTATACATTTTTATATATCTGGAGTCAATGTAGATTTTATTATGTAGCTAATATGATTAGATTTTATATCTTTGGTTACTTTAGCGTTTGCTAAAAAACTTTGAGCAAGGCCCATTAAATCCTTCGAAGAACCCGTATTTAAGGCCGTTGCGAGTCCTAGCTCTCTCATCTTGAACCATGCTGGCATAAGTTAGCTCTAATTCCGAAATCCAGCGACTGTAGTCGTTAAAGCCTGAGAACTCTCTAGTAAGGAGTTGGTTTACTGCTTCGATATCGAAATCTTTTTCGGCATCGACCCTCTGTCGGAGTTCATGAACTGCTCTGGTTGCTGCATTCATGCTTCGCATTTTTGCTAGGTTAAACTGTCGAGCAATCTTTTCCGCAACCTTTAAGTCGAAATGAAGGTAGGTTGTTCTTAACGACGTTCCTGGTTTTTTGAGCCTGACCTCTAAGCTATTTTCTCTAGGGACTTTCGAATCTGGTATATCTGTGGGGGGATTATAGATGTTCAGCTTTGTGTTTAGTTCTGGGGACCCTACGACTTCCTCGACAGTACTTAGGTTATGTTTCATCGAACCAGTTTTACCGACGGTGACTGTTATTTGGCGATTTGGAACGTCTAGGCTAAGCCACTGTAGTTCCAGTTCACCAGAGGTCATTGAAGCATCAATCCACCCAAATCCGCGATATGCAACGTGCTGTTTAGCATAGACTCCGCCGGTCTTAAGAAGGTCGAGCCAGTTAATCACTTCTGGGTCAAGTAAATCAGTGGGACGAAATTGATCGCTTGCTTTTTGATCTTCTTGCCACCACGACTGTGAGTCGTACTCGTAAAATTTTCCGTGCTGATTTTTTATAAAATATTCAACATCTAGTGGGACGTTTTTCATCACCGGTGAATGCATTTGGTTATACACTAGTTCTGAGGCTGCAAATGAGTAATCTGGAAAACGGCTATCAGAAGTACTTTCGAGTTTAGGTGATAACCTGAGCGAGCAGTTAATTTCTGCCTCGAAGTTTCGCTGCAGGTGAAACTGCAGCTCTGGGCCAATACTAGTTAAAACTTCGTGCGCAATCTGGTCTCCCTCGGCAGCAAATATGGCTGGTGAAGAGCTCTCTGAGGTGCTTTTCATAAGCTCGAGGGCAAGGGTAGAGAAGTCATTAGCAAGTCCTGATTCTCCCTTTTGCAACACGATAACTTCATCGAAGCTATCTAAAAAATTATTGCTACCAAAGCCATTTTTTAAATTTTTCTCATATTCCTGATAGTCATCTTTATAAATCATGAGGACAGCTTTTGCGTACTTTTCGTCTGTGCCTTCTATTAAATCTAATTGTTGATAGACTTCCGCAAAGACCTTGGTAAAGCCCATTTTTGTATAGGGGACAAAGTGAGTGTGGCCTCTATGTCGTTCCATAAATTTCGTTAACTGCATACTTAGAAGGTCGGGTCGGTCATAGGCAACTTCTAGATAACCAAGGTAGAACGCCGCTAACTCTGGATCCTTGACTTCATCCGATAATTCTTTTTGTCGTGCGGTGCGATATTCATCTAAAAAGCTTTCTGAGCTGATGAAAACTATTTCTTTCTCACCTTCGGTTTGCTCTCGATGGTCAGGCTTCGAGTATGCATTTGAAAAGGCTAACACCAAGGTATAAACGATTACGATTGCTCGTGTCATTGGCCATCCATTTTAGGTTTTTACTACTTGGTTTAGATATATTCTTTATTGGAATTATGTCAAGATTAAATAAAATTTTTGAAAAATTTATAAGTCACTAGACGCTTGTTCGGTCCTAGTGGCTTTTTGGGAGTGAAATTCATCACGTAGGATTGCCGTGATAGTATCACCAACGTCTCTTCGATAGAGGAATTCGAAGTGACTGACGTGATGCATTGGTACTGGAATAATCGAGCCGTTATTGTGAGCGGTCTCAAATAGCGCTTTTTCGCCGGTAGCCACCTTGTCTTTCTCGGAGTAGAAGTTATATATTTTAGTATTTTCAGGTAGTTCTAAGTCGTGAAGTTCTTTTAAGAACTCGGATCCAGGGCGCATCTGCCATACATCACGCCAAATGAAGCCTAGAGGGGTGGACAGCGCTAAGTAGGTGTATATGGTGCCTTTAAATGGAGTTCCCATCGTGATCAATTTATCGCAGTAGTTATGACCTCCTAGCTTAAGTAGCCAGTGCGCTGCTACTAACCCACCTTTGGAGTGGGAAACAATGTGAACTTTTTTGAAACCATGGCGTTTGCACTGTGATCTAATTTTTTTATCTATAAATGCAGCGGTTTCACGGATGCCTTTGGTAAAAAATACTCCAAACATACCTCCCAAATTAAAGCTCATGACCTGGAAGCCACGGGCCTGTAGAATACGCTCTAATACCGCCAAGGCTCGTCTCGAAGAGAAGAAGCCGTAAACTAGTATCACTGGGATTTTATTGGAGTCATAGGTGTTACGCCGTACGATCTCATTGTTAGCTCTAATCTCAAAAACGAGTTCTCGATAGACCCCTCGAAGTCGGTTCCAAAGGCTGGATCCTCGCTTACGGCTAATAATTTCGTAAAATAGCAGGGGTACCAATATCGCACCGCTCATGACTGTTAGAGAATAAATAACCGATTGGATTGCAGATGCCGTGGGCTCGCCCGAGATATGAGCAAACATGTAACATTCGGGTAGAACGCCGATAAAGCTGCCAATTAAAACGCTCTTAAACCTAAAGTCGGCGACACCAAATACGATCGAAAGAAGGTCAAACGGAAAAAAAGGTATCCACCGGGTGATGCAGACAACTTTGAAGTCTTGGGTTCGCATCAGCCGCCACATTGCTGGTAGGTTTGCGGATAGGAATGGTTTTACGTAGATTTTACCAATGTACTTTGCCGGTAGGTAAAGGACCATGCACGATATTGTGATCCCCATTGCCGATAAAATGGTCCCCCAAAATGGGCCGAATGCATCACCCGCGATCAAAGCGATGATCATGATTGGCGTCGCTAATATTGGTCTGATGATAGAATAAACTACGAACCAGATCGGCGCAGTGGAGGAATCGCCCAAGCATGAAGCCCAGCCATTGCTGCCACACATATTGGTCCAGAATATGTAAGCGAAGCCACCAAGCACCAATATAATAGCGGTTTCGATAAGAAAAACAGTCTTAACTTGTTTGATATAACTCATGATATCCTGGGCAATCGATCAGACGATGGGATCATTATAGCAAATTTCTACTCTTTGCGATGGTGTATTTTATCGGTACAATAACTTATGAAATTTTTCCTGCTTATCTTCCTTATACAAGCTGGCGTAGCCCCAGCTTATAGCGGTAGTCCGCAGAACCTTTCTGCTGACCAAAAGCGTGTTCTTGATGCTGCAGAGCATATTTTTAC
>JANQHA010000563.1 GCA_028282865.1 Oligoflexales bacterium | reverse complement strand
CTCTCATCAGAATTACTTGCCAAAAATGTCACGGCTACCGAGGTTCCGGGCTCTACCCTAATTTTGCCCTCCCAGACATCGTATATTTCTTCTCCTTTGAGGCTCCCCTGTACCCGGTATTTTCCTTTTGCTAAACTCACTTGTTGGTGGTTGACTTTAACGCCTTCTAAACGACCGCGGTGTCCAGAACTCTCGTCTATCCTACCTCCACGTGTGTTGTAATAATTGTTGTTCAGATCTTCTAGGTAAAATTTGAGCCAAGTTCCTTCATCGTTGTTTACGACGGTCATCTCTGCTTTCCCAAAAGGAAGGTGCTCTAACTCGTGGCTTGTCGCAGGTTGGGTGCTAGTTTTATTCTCGCCGGAAAGTTCTGTGGGGATGATCTCATTTCTGTTTTCTAAGTCAAAAAATTTTACCTTAGGGTAGTCACTGTTCAGGTTTAGCCAGGACTGCCTGAGACTTCCCATAGTGGTGCAAGCGGTACAGAACTCAGCAGTAGCTGGGCCAACTGATACTGAGCCGTTGATAAGCCAAATATGGGGTGCGGTCTTTTGCAGGGCTTTGTTAAGTTTGAAGCCATGCAAGATAGCAGAGTATAGCTTGAGTTCTTGGGTACCGCCCTCAAAACCCATAGTTAGTAAAGCTCTGTCTTCGGTGTGCGCTCTAAGCAGCATATCGGTAGAAATCTGGATTGCCGCGGGCATCGGGTCTGCTTCGGTTGTGTCAGGCAGCACAAGAAAGTGCTTTTCAGGGTTATTAAACTTTCTGCTGCGAGCTTCCGCTCCGATATATTTTTTGTCAGCTAGAATGAGGTCAAGTTCTGAGCGAGAGATTACATGAAGGTATTTTGCAGGGGGCTTGTTTGCCTGCTCTCTAAAAAATAGGTCTAGAGCACTTCCGATGCCGCTCGTTGGCGGGCTGTAGGTAATATAAAAGGTGTTGTGCTCGCCTCTTGATTGTTTAGCGACGCTGCCAAACCAGTTAGAGATGAGAGACTTAGAGGTGGAGTCGTAATCTTTTCGATTTCCAAGTGCTGCGACCACGAGCCCGGAGTGCTTGCTGATTAACTCTCCATAGTCTGCCAAGGAAATAAAATTTAGCCTGGCAATTTTTAGGTTCTGGGCTTTATCCTCGGTAATCTCTACCATTTCTACTTCGCCCGATTCATTGATGGTCGGGATTTCTGCTGCCTCGGATCCGCTACTAAGAATCAGCAGGGCAATGGTAAAGCAGATCAGGCTTTTATATTGGCTGCCATTAGGCTTCATAAGGGCACTGCTTTCAGCTTGTGGTATTTTATTTTGGGGCGAATTGCCAGCGAGCGGCTGTTGGTACCATAGGCTACTAAGGGAGACAACGTCTTTTGGATATATATTTAAGATCATTAGCCAATGTAGGGATTTTACGGTTTTGACATTGACCTAACTCCCCGAAAGATGGGATAAGCTTAATGGTGATCAACCTAGCAGAGGAAGTGCTTTAGCAGTGGAATATATTCCTTTTGAAAGACCTATTGCAGAATTAGAGCAGAAGATTGATGAACTCAAGCGCGTTTCTGCCAGTCAAGCAGTTAACCTCGATCGTGAGATTGGTGAGCTTAAAGACAAAGCAGATCAGCTGCGAGTTGATATGTTTTCTAACCTATCTGGCTATGAGAAAACTCAGATTGCACGCCACCCACATCGGCCAAATTCACTTGAGCTGATTCAAGCGATGAGCAGTGATTTTTTAGAGTTACACGGTGATCGTAACTTCCAAGATGATAAGGCGATTGTCGGTGGCTTGGCCTTGATTGGGAGCTTTCCAGTGGTAATCATCGGCCATCAAAAGGGTAGGGGCACCAAAGATAATATCTATAGAAACTTTGGGATGCCACGTCCCGAAGGCTACCGAAAGGCTTTGCGGTTGATGTCACTGGCTGAAAGGTTTTCACGACCTATTATTACTTTGGTAGATACCCCTGGTGCTTATCCAGGTGTAGGTGCCGAGGAGCGTGGCCAATCGGAAGCGATTGCAAAAAATATCATGGTGATGGCCAAGCTTAAGGTTCCGATCATCACCGTCGTGATCGGCGAAGGTGGCAGTGGCGGAGCCTTAGCAATTGCAGTAGCAAACCGAGTTCACATGCTTGAGCATTCAATCTATTCAGTGATATCGCCCGAAGGCTGCGCATCGATCTTATTTAAAGATGCAGGGAAAGCCGATGAAGCTGCCCAGTCTCTTCGGCTCACTGCCGATTTTGCTTTGGATAACAAACTAGTCGATTCGATCATCAAAGAACCCACTGGTGGGGCTCATCGCAGCATCGATCTAACTGCAAAAGCGATTAAGACTCAGATTTTAGCTGACTTGAAATACTTTGAATCGGTAGATCCTAACCTGCTTAGGTCAGAGCGGATTGATAAATACCTCGCTATGGGTGCGGTAGTTGATCATGGCTGAGGATTGGGGTGCTAGCCGCTTGGTGGGGCCACTTTTTGATAGTGAGTCCTTTGCCAACGGTGGTGATATTGAGATCGCCTGCCCTGCTGATAAATCAATCACACATCGAGCTATTATCTTTGCTGCTTTATCAAAGGGCCGTAGCGTTATTCATAGACCGCTTCTCGGTGCTGACTGCCTTTCGACTATCGATTGTTTTCGCAAGATGGGTGTATCTATCACAATCTCAGACAACCAGAATTCGCTGGTGCTGGACTCTCCTGGCTGGGATGGGCTCCACTCACCGTCAGAGCCCTTAGACTTTGGTAACAGCGGAACCACCGCGCGGCTACTACTAGGCATTTTGGCAGCATCACCTCATATCACAGCCCAGTGTCTTGGGGATCAAAGTCTAAGTAAACGACCGATGGCGCGAGTCGTTGAGCCGTTGCGAAAAATGGGAGCTCAAATAGAAGCAAACGATGAAAGGTTAACTTTGCCACTAAAAGTTAGCGGACAAGACCTCGCGGCAGTTGAGTATGTCTACGATAAGGCCTCGGCTCAGGTTAAGTCATGTGTAATTCTCGCTGGGCTTAACATAGCGGGAACGACCAATATCTCTCTTCCGAAGGGGTCGCGAAATCATACCGAAATCTTTCTAAACCGGCTGGGAGCCGAGTTAAAAGTAGTAACCTCTGGCGAGCGAGAAGTCGTTTCGGTTGCCGGCCCTTTCCGTCCAGAGAGCTTTGAGCTAGCTGTGCCGGGTGATCCGTCTTCCGCAGCTTTTTTTGCGGTACTCGCTGCGATAACAGCGCGTGGAGTGAGGTGGATTCTAAAAGACGTACTTCAAAACAGCACTAGAAATGGTTTTATTACTTGCTTGGAAGATGCTGGGGTTTGCCTCGAGCTACGGAAGGCGGAAGGTAAAGAGCAAAAATTTGCTGAGCCAATTATGGATATTGTGATCACTTCAGGGAGGCAGCTACGAAGCTTTGATATTCAAGGAGAACAGGTTGCCAATGTGATTGATGAGGTGCCAATTCTTGCAGTGCTAGCTTCTTTTAGTGGCGACGGTCTTCAGTCATCTTTTCGAGATCTTGCTGAGCTGAGAGTTAAAGAGAGCGATCGATTGGCAAAGACGTGTGAGCTCCTTGAGGTGGCTGGAGTTCCTTATGAATCAGGAGCTGATCATATAAGCATCACTGGAATTGGACCTAGGCCGGTTAAGCCGTTTCGATTCAATCCGGAAGGAGATCATAGGCTTGCCATGGCTGCGGCGGTGCTCGCCACCCGGGCATCAGATCAGTGTGAAATCCTTGGCGCTCAGTGTGTTGATGTAAGTTTTCCGGGGTTCTTTGACCTTCTAACTTCGCTAGGGTAATCTACAGGATCAAAATGGGCTAGGTAAGTAACTTTATGACACGGAAGAGACCTATGATTGTAGCGGTTGATGGCCCCGCGGGTTCGGGTAAGAGCAGTATTTGTGAAGCGGTATCCAAGAAGATTGGTTGGTTCTATGTAAATACCGGAGCAATCTACCGGGCGGTCGGTGTGGTAGTTGACGGCATGGGCCTAGATATTTCCAGCGAAGAAGTAGTGGTCTCAGTCATTGACTCTGTGGTGGAAGGTTTGGACTGGGATTTAGAAAACGGTCGGATGTTGTTTAAGGGGGAGGATATCACCGATCAGCTATCGACTGTTTCTGCTAGCCGCCAAGCCAGCTATGTCGCCAGAATGCCCGAAGTTAGAAAGCATTTATACGACCTCCAAAGACGCCTCGCGCTAAAATGTCCGGTTGGAGCGATCGT
>JANQHA010000155.1 GCA_028282865.1 Oligoflexales bacterium | reverse complement strand
GGGTTTGGTACTTGGACAAGTCTTACCGAGCTTGCATTTGATGTGGTTAGGTTTGGGTTACCCCCCGAACTCATTGAAATGCTAATTTTATTACAATGGGGTTTGGGCTTGAATTGTAGAGTCGTTGTTCGAGTTAAAGTTACGTCTTTATTGCAGCCCACCTCAATTGGAGCATCACCCCCAACTGTTATACTTACGCAGTTGTTGTAATATGCGTTATCTGGAAATCTTTGGAATTGAATATTCACTGGGATGGTTGCTTCGCCAGAGTTAACATTAATGGTGCCACCTGAGCCGACTACGTTGTTCCCGGAACCAGGGACTCCATCACCGAAATCGGTATCGTATGCTGGAGTACCGTCTCCTATACCATCACCTTGAGCGTTGCTTGGAGTTCTATCAGATGACTTTGAACTTCCGCTAAAGCTGCCATCTGAACAATTTATCATCATAAGCGCTAGTGCAAGAAAACCTAATATAATTGGAGTTTGAGTTTTCATACCAGTTCCTAACTAAGTTGCGTTGAATTAGCCTTCAGGTACCTTATCGGTGCGAACTCTATGAAACTTAATAAAGACCTAATATGTATTGAAAACATTAATTATTTCAATGTATTATCGTAAGTTTTTTATCGAAGCCGATCAACCGGTTGGTGAGGCATATATCACTTAGGCTAGTCGCAGTAATCACCTGAGGTGATTTTTAGCGCGTGACGATGTCCATCGATGATGTTCGTGTAAACCTCTACCGACCCATGTTCTCTTAGGGCTTCAAGATCTTCTATTGTCAATAAAAACTGGTGTTGTTGGCTTCTGTGGCCATGCCAGAAATTATAAACTTTGCCCTGATCAGAGCTAATATCTTCTGGGTTTATACACGGCATATTGTAGTAGGTTCCGTCGATACGCGACGGATCTCGTAATTCAGTTTCTCCGAGACCTTGATAGAAGGCAAATGATTTAAGAGAACCAGGTATATTATTAGTGGTGTTAGTACGGCCTGTAGCTTGAGACTTACTTGCAGATAGCAGCAATGATGATGATGACGAAATTACGATGGTGTGTAGTACTCGATATATAAAACTGCGGCGCTTCATACCGCTCCCTTTTCTCATTGTAATGAATAAGATGGGTCATACGGTTTCTCTAAAACCGAATAGTTAGACTCGTTATTACCTGGTTTACGTTGAAGGAGTAACCCTGCCTCTATTAATCGACGGTTAGGCCTTCGACTGCCATCGGAAACGGAGAATATTTCTGTATAAACCTCAAATGGATGCCAAGTAAAGATTTGATCCTCGCCCCAAATCTCTCCATACAGAACCACCCTGCCATCTAGTTGTCCGAGTGGACGGCCTGTTTGGTCGTGGCAATTTGTACAAGCCTTGTTGGTAGTTTCGAGCAGTCCGCCAATGTAATTCCTTGGCACAATATGGAAGTTAGCGTTTGAAGCAGCTGCATATGTTTTCTGTTCACCATGTTGCTTCCATACTTTTCCCATTGCAGACGCGAAGGTTTGCTCAGTTAAAAACTCTTTAATCAAATCTAGGTCATCGATTTCAGGTAGGTGATCTTTGAAACCAGAAAGAGCTTTGAAGGCATGTCGGTACGGGCGACTTTCAAGCTTTGCAGGTGTCATGGTCGTCGCATCTTCTAAATGGTTGACTAACCTATTCAGCTTTGCTGATGACTCCCAGCCAGGTCTTGTTTCTCGTACTGCGGCTGCGAGGTCATTTGCGGTCGGAAACGGTCTGAATATCTCGGTGCTCCAGCCAGACTTCTGTCGTTCACGAGATCTGATTTCAAATACATACCACTCGCCACCTTCGGGTGCGCGCATGATAAGTACCTCTCCGATGACTGTTCCGATTGGAAAGACCCAATGCCAATGTGATCCACTGCGCCACCAGATTACCGGAAGGGTTTCGTCCCCCTGCTTAGGAGGGGCCCAGAAATTCATAACATAGGTGTTATCTTCAAAGTCGACCCCTGCTGCAATAGAAAATGGAAAACGAAATTTTCCGTGTTTAAAGTACTCTGTCAACGCACGGATATCGGGAATATTGGAGGTGCTACCGACATCATAACCCACGCGGTTTGCTCTGAGGCCTTCTGGGCCTTCCGGGTTCCCAAAGGAATCTTGGTAACTGAATACCATTGAAGCCTCGTCATACCACATCGTGTCTTCGCTTTGGAGTATTCCGTTAACTTTAGGGTCGGATACATTAGGAAGGTTGATTAAAGTTTGATTGATTTCTGACTGCGGAATGAATTGTACATACCCTTTCTGGGTTGGTAGTTTTTCCCACCCTCTAGTAAAGCTAATACAACTATTAAAGTCGTTGCCAAAGTTTTTGATCGTTTTTCTTGTTGTTATGTCAATAACACTATAACTGTAGTTTTTGTCTATGCATACTCGGTTGTTTCTTGAAGCTCTTATTGCTAACTCGCAAGCTCCGGTAAAGCCTGATGTGTAGTCACTTATAAAAGATTTTATGCCATCTTCTATACTATAAAGTCTGCCGATCAGGGTGGCACCTGGAGGTTGCTCACAACGTAGTTGACTTTGGAACGGGTGGTTTTCAGACAACCTAGATAAATTCGGTGATGTCTCGCTGCATGAAGCGAATGAGATCGCCAAAATTAGAGACAGAATTGTTCTACAGCGCATCGAGGCCTCCTCTTCCTTGAGGTAGATTCATTTCGTGAATGTTTCACACTATGGTAGTAAAATGAAAAGGTTGCTTCAACCACAAGAGTTCAGGTATTAGCCACAGCATAACTTCTTGAGAGATCTAGTAGGTGATATTTGCTTGTAAAAATAGGTAAAATCTCTTAACTTTAATAAAATATCTAAGAGGTTTTAGTGAGAAAAGTAGCTGGAAAGTGTCTATTTTGCGCGGTCTTTTTGACACTTCTGCCGCAGTTCACGTCTACCGATCTGGTTGCTAGTGAGAGTTCGGTTGATGGTCATCGTTTTAGAGTAGGTGCCAGGGCAGGCTACATTCGGTTTACTGGACACCGGGCTTTTAACAAGTATTCAGATGAACTCCTGGGAAAGGATAACCCATCCGGGATGGTCGTATGGCCCAATATTTTATTGGACTTTAATGAGTCTAAATTATTAAGGCCGGTGTTTTCTATTCGATTTGGTTTGGTATATTTTTACGGAGAAGAGTCAAGAAGTTACCAAAGCACGAAGCTTACGGTAAAGACTGAAGGTGCCCTTTTTGAAAGTGGCTTTAGGATTGGGTTTTATCCTGGGTTATCTTGGTTGTTCCTGTACCACGAAATTGGCTTGGCACTTCCGCTCACGGAAACCGTTACTTTCGAGGCGCCAACTGGAAAGAAATCCTTCCATGATGAGCAGCGTTGGATAGCAAATATTCTTTCTTTTGCGGCTAGGATTGACCTTCCGTTAAGCTTTTATACTGAAGCGGTGTTTTCTACGAGCCTGATTGATGGCACTGACGACGATATGTATACCTTAGGAGTTGGGTATGGGTTTTAGGTTAATTCTTTCCTTGGTGTTTATGTTACCAGCTTGTGACCCTAGTGAATCGGTGCCTAGCGGAACCTATGCGGTCAAGTCCGACTGTGAAGGGTTCAGCGCGGAAGGAACACTTGCCGTAGAAAATAATTCGATTTTTGGCCCGGGCGAGCACAGCCAATATGATATTGAAGGAGCTACTGAATTTGGCTTTCCTAGTAATAGTTTCGCAATTCAGGGGCCCCATCTCATTCAGTCTGCTAATGATGATCGTATCTGTAAGACTGTGGTGTTCGAGAACTCTACGGAATACGCGATGTTTGCTTGTATGGACCGATCCGAGCAGACATTGCTGTGCACGATTTTCATGGAGCGGCAATAAAATAGCTGTGAATTCGGCCAAATAAAGGCTTACTTTGGCGAAAAAGCCCAATCATCCTCGCAATTACGCGAAATTGACCCTAGAGATGGCCTGGTGGTAAAATAAGTGCTTTGAAAACCTATTTTTAAGTAGTATTAGGTGCTTTTATAGAGACAACCAACGCGAGAGGTGGGGTTATGAATATTTGTTATCGTCTATTAATGGCTTTAATGTTTATGGTTGCTGGTCTTAGTTTTTCCGAGTTGAGAGCTGATGATTTCCCTGTCCCTGACCGCTGTCAAGCTGTTATGGCAAGATCGGCTGCAAGTTTGTATGACCTAATAAACGAAAGAAAGATTAACAGAGAGCTGTTTGAAGGTATTGAGAATATGCCGAAAAGCTTCGTGGTAGAAGCGATAGTTAACTTTATACAAAGTTCTAATAGAGAAATGGCTGATATAAAAAGACTCGAAAAGGTTTTCAAGGATAACGTTAACAGCCGGTATCACAGTAGGACTGATAACACCTACCCAGAATCTGGTTTCAATGAGCTCGGCGAGGTTATGATTGAGTACCTAAAAACTCTTGATGGTGCTTTTGAGGGTTATAAGAGTGCTATTCAGAAAGCAAATACCGATTTAAAGAAGCTCAAGGTTAAATCTCGGTATCAGCGGGCACAAGCTGAAGCTTTGGCGGAAATGCGCAGGAACTTTACGGATAAAATTGACATGGCTTCCGCTACCAGCCTTAAAACTAGGACTAAGGCTGAAGTGGGAGAAATTCAGCGAGCAGCTAAATTAATTTTTGATTACATGTATGGGTATTTTGAGCAGTTTCCAAATGCACGGTATTTGACAGATGACGGCAAGAGCTATATCTCTGATGGAAATCTACCATTATAACTGCTACTCTATTTTGGTCTTTCTTTTTTTGCTTTCACTAGACCGGTAGTTTAAGTTTGATGTAACTTGTATATTTAGTCAGGTTTGTAGACCTTGGAATGCAAGTTCTTGCATTTAAAAAGATCTTTCCATATAGTTATTTAACTAAAATTTTCAAGGAGTGAAATTTATGAAGCTAATTAGTTTAGTATTTCTCGGTCTATTTTCCTACACAAGTCACGGTTTCCCTGCTGCGCCTTTCGATGGGCTTAAGTCGAAAGTGGTTCCGCCTATCCATGAAACGTCTGGAGCGTATGACTTTGAAGGTATCGTCAAACTTCATAATTGCAGTGGATCGGTCATCAGATTTATTGGCCAGCCTATGGAGGCTAATGCGATTGTACTTACTAATGGGCACTGTCTTAGCGGGCCGTTTATTGGGCCAGGAGAGATTGTATCTAATCAGTCAAGCCGTCGTTCAATGAGGGTCGCGGATAAAAATAAGAGATTCCATTATGTGCGAGCTCAGAAACTTATCTATGCGACCATGACTGGAACAGACGCAGCATTATACCAGTTGGAAGAAACGTATAATGACTTGAAGGCAAAAGGTATTTCCGCTTTTGAGCTGAGTGACGCTAGGCCGGCAGTTGATACTGATATCAACATCGTCTCTGGCTATTGGGAACGCGGCTATTCCTGTCATATAGACGGTTTTGCCTACGAGCTTCTAGAAGGTGACTGGACTTTCACAGACTCTATCAGGTATTCCGATAGCGGCTGCGAAACAATTGGTGGTACTAGTGGTTCTCCAATTATTGAAAAAGATACCAGGACCGTGATAGGCGTCAACAATACTGCGAACGAATCTGGTGCGAGATGCACCATAAATAATCCTTGTGAGTCAGATGAACAAGGTGAGATTGTCGTCCGGGAAGGGACCGCGTACGGCCAGCAGACCTATGTGTTTTACTCTTGCTTGGATTCTGAGTTCAACATCGACCTAACTATCGAAGGCTGTGAGCTTACTAAGTAAGCAAATGCCCTGGAATTTAGATACTTACGATATGTTTAATAACTTATCGTAAGTATTTCCTACTCTTTATCTATCTATTTATTAGAGCTTTAAATACCCTCTTAGACTCATAAACAAGTGGCTTGACCCAAAGGAATTGCTGGGGTGTTTGTTTATAATTACGTTATTACCAAAAGAAGCCGTATTATTGTTTATTCTATGATTAATTTACTTTAGCGTCACCCCAAGATACCGACCTAACTAATGTGGAAAAACTACCTAATTTATTAACCCAAGTGGTTTGTGGAATTTATGAGATTTTTAGCTAATATTTTGTGCCTCAAGCTAAGTC
>JANQHA010000074.1 GCA_028282865.1 Oligoflexales bacterium | reverse complement strand
TTGGAACCGGTCAGCATGAAACTACCAAGCTATGCTTGGAGGCCTTAGAGCTTCAGATCCCCAAGCTAATAGCTAAGAACCCAAACATGACTCTGGTCGACATCGGTTGCGGCAGTGGTATCTTGTCTATTGCAGCAAAAAAGCTCGGAATCAGCCAGGTCACTGCCACTGACATTGACTTAGACGCAGTAAACGCTTCGATAGCAAACGCCAAGGTCAACCAAGTACAATACGAATGTTTGCAAGATAGCGTACCTTCAGGCAAAACTTTTGACGTGGTCGTGGCAAATATTTTAGCAGTAGTTATAAAGAAAATTTTTGCTGATTTAGTAACCGCCTGCAAACCAAATGGTTACTTAATCATCAGTGGAATTTTAACGACTGAGTCTAGCGAAATTAAAGAAATGGCTCAATCACAAGGCCTAAAACTAGTCAGCGACAAAGATCGCGGCGACTGGTGTTGCTTAATTTTTAAGAGGGCTTCATGAGTCATACCTTTCGTTTTTTAGGCAACAAAACCAATCATGACCGGCTAAGTTGGGTTATTGATGACCCTTTCGAGATTAAGCACATTCAGCAAGTCCTACGACTTTCGGTAGGGACTGTGGTAGAAGTTACCGACGGCGCAGGCTGCTGGATCGAAGGAAAAATAACCAAATGTGATAGAAAAAAAGTGATGGTCGAATCCTCGCAATTCCACCAAGACCCCCAGGAATCCACTAAACTAAGCCTAGCCATAGGCGCACTCCGCCATAGCCATATCGATGATATCATCAGCCCATTGTGTGAACTAGGCGTGGCCGAATTCCATATTTTTTTACAGCAAAATGACAAAAGCCGTATAAACCAAAAAGCGCTTGAGAGATGGCAGCGATTGATTAAATCTGCCATCAAACAGTCCAAGCGCTCCTGGTTACCCAATATAAAGGTCTATCAAGACTTAGAGTCCCTGTTGGCTGAAAAAGAGACCAGCTCCTGCAGCTGCTATTACCTAAACTCGTGCGAACGGCAGTCGATTCTAGATGCAGATCTAAGCCAGTCGGAAGTATTGATAGTGGTCGGGGGGGAAAAGGGGCTTAGCGACGATGACGTGGCCATGCTTCAGTCTCGTAGCTTTTCTGGATTGACCTTGGGCAAAGGGACCCTTCGAGCCAAGACGGCGGCCATTGCTAGCGCGACGATCTTTAGTCTCAAAATTACTAGTGCTTGAACTTTAGCTAAGGCACTGGAATAATGTAACGATCATCCGCAAAAGGGGGGAGCGTGAGTCAAGCAGGACGACGGCGAGGTTTCGTATCATGGTTTGTAGAACCTTACCGGCAAGTAAAATTAGGCTTACTATTCTTAATCATCAATTTAATATTCTCCGTAATCATCCTGTCGGTATTCGGCTATTATATTTGGGAAATCTCATCGGCAGTGTCGAGCTATTTTCACCTATCCCCAGAGCAAAGTCAGCTGGCCATGCAGAAATTTTCAACACCGGTGGTTGTCGGTGTTCTGTTAGTAGCGCTTTTTGTGGTTACTACAATTCTAGTCTCTGTGAAGTATACCCACCAAATCTACGGTCCGTTAGTATCTATCCATAGATTTCTAGATAATTTACTTGAGAATCAGTATCCCGAAGCCCTGCAATTACGACAATCAGACCAATTAAAAGACCTAGCAGACAAATTGAATACTATTGGTGAGGCAGTTAGCAAAAAAAGAGACTCTTCTATGATTCCTATTTTCAGATTTTTAGATGAGTTAATTGAAGGAAAAAATCCAAAGTCTCTGCAGCTGCGCGACGCTGATCAGATGCAACAGCTCGCCGACAAACTCAACCAAATATCCGCAAAGCTCAAAGATAAATGAAGCATTATTTAATCTTATTTTCCTTATTGACGTATATCTTCTCATGCTCTCATCCATCAGAAGGGTTATATTCATACGACAGTAATACTTACTATCCAGATGACCTGACCGGCGAGCAGCAACAACAAATCTACCAAGCCCAGCAAGACTATTACCAAGTAGCTCTAAAGATAACCCGAGAAGCTTTGGTAGAACGATATCTAGCCGAAGAGGCTATAAAACGTAAGACTACTGTCGCTGCACTTAGAAAACAGTACTTCCCAAAACCAGCCACAGATGAGAAGTCACTTAAGGAAATGTATAAAAAGAATAAAGATAAAATCCCTTACAGCTATCTCATGGTTAAAGGAGAAATCAAAGGCTTGCTCGAAGAGCAAACTAAAGCAGAGCAGACGAGCAAGTTATTAAAGCAAATTGAGCGAGAAAAAGGCGCAAAACTCTTGGTTCGTAAACCTGAGCCACCCGCGACCAAACTTAAGACCAATGGCTATCCAGTAAAAGGTACGACCACCGCAAAGGTCACCATAGTCGAGTTCGGTGATTTCACCTGTCCAAACTGCCAAGCAGCGTCAAAACCACTAAAAAAATTACTTAAAAAATACAGCACATCGGTACGTCTGGTTTGGCGCTACTTCCTCCTTCATGACAAAGGCCCATCGCTCCAGTTAGCCATAAAAG
>JANQHA010000561.1 GCA_028282865.1 Oligoflexales bacterium | reverse complement strand
AGCGTCCAAGTTATCCGATCCTGAGCAGCTTCATAATACTTTAGAAGATGATGCTCGTTATTGCTGGCACCCCTATACCCAGCACACCAGTCCGAATCGACCGGCTGTAATTACTGGAGCAAAAGGTTCATGGCTGACGCTAGAGGGTGGTCAGAAGGTTATCGATGGGATTAGCTCATGGTGGGTCAACACTGTCGGTCATGGGCGATCCGAAATTGCATCTGCCGTGGCACGACAAGTAGAAAAAATGGACCACGTTATTTTTGCGGGAGCTACTCATGACCAAGCAGCTAACTTGGCTAAGAGAATAGTGAAGTTAACTGGTGGAGCCATGGACCGCGTGTTTTTCTCTGATAACGGGTCGACAGCTGTCGAAATTGGTTTAAAGATGGCATTTCAATACTGGCGTAATAAAGGCGATCATCGCCGCACTAAATTTGTATCTTTTAATGGTGGGTACCATGGTGACACTTTCGGCACGATGTCTGTTGGAAGCGGTGAACTATTTCACTCAGTCTTCAAAGAGCTATGTTTTGATGGTATTCGGTTAAACCCTACTACATTTCATAAATCTTATTTAAGCCCCAGAGGGTCAGAGGGTTTAGAGGATGACTTGAACCAGTTACGTGGTTTTTTTGCTGAGAACCACCAAGTTATGGCGGGGGTGCTAATTGAGCCGCTGGTTCAGGGTGCTGGCGGTATGATGATGCAATCTGTCGAGTGGTTGCAATCCTTAGGTGAGTTATGTAATCGCTATAAGGTCCCGCTGATTCTAGATGAGGTATTCACCGGGATGGGGCGTATTGGTCAGTATTTTGCTTTTCAGCGTGCTGGTATAAAACCTGATATCATATGCATCGCTAAGGGGCTTACTGGTGGGGTTTTACCACTATCGATCACGATGGCAACCGAGTCCATCTATGAGGGATTTTTATCAGACGATAAAAGCTCAGCTCTACTCCACGGTCATTCCTATACTGCCAATGCTACAGGGTGCGCTGCTGCTCATGCGACTCTTGATATTTATCAGAGAGAAAGTTTAGTAGACAGGGCGATGCATTTGGAGCGGCAGTTTGAGATTTGGGCCACCAAGTTTACCGAAAATGAATTGGTAGATAATCCAAGAGTCCTTGGTGGTATCATCGCATTCGAAGTTCGGGGAACCGGAGCTTCTTCCTACTATGCAGATGTCGGTGAAGACATTCGTAGGGTTGGTCAGAAATACGGTATTTTCTTGAGGCCGCTGGGGAATACTTGTTATTTTGTGCCGCCCTTATCTATTTCGGATGAGGAGTTAGAATTTAGTTTTGACGCTATGTATAATACTTTATCTGAGGTCAAAGGGGGCCGTGTTTAGTCGTGGTATCAACCCCTGTAGATTCTGGGTATCTTGTCGTTTGGTGGAGAGTTAGGTGCGGGTTAGGAAGATTGTAATACTAGGTCTGATGGCCTTTTCTAGTGCTAAGTTGATGGCAAAATCTGAGTATGTGGCTTTCTTGGGTGATAGTATCACCACTGGTGCGGTAACTCATGAAGCGCTAAGCTTCTCCAAACCAAAGTTATGGGATATTTTTAGAGGTCGCGTGTCGGTAGAGCCCGATCTATCACGCTACCAAGGTGTCGTTGGAGACTCGTTGACCTCCTTTGGTACCCCAATCCGCCTGGGTCCAACTGTCAGCGAGTTTTTTGGAGCTAGTTCCTGGGTTGGGCTTCATCTTCTTAACGCCTGGTCGCGGGTCTATATAGATACTGAGGAGTATAGTTGGGGCTATATACTTGCTAGGCGTTTTGGCTATGCTCCGGGGCAAATGCTATTTGCGGCTCAAGATGGAGCTCGTGTTGCTGCTGGCATTCGTCAATCGCAGCGAGTTCTTAAATTTACTGATGGAGTTTTGCCGGAGAAGATATTTTTATTCTATACTGGCAACGACTTGTGTGGGCCAAGTATGGATTACGTTACCTCCGCGAAAGATTTTGCCAGTCATCTGAACGATACCATAGAGTTTCTTATAAAACGCGGACGGATCGTCGGGGATGCAGGGGTGGATATATATGTGGTCGGATACCTTGGCATTGTTCAGTTGATCCAAAATACATCGGTAGCTGAGAAACTTATTTCTGCTAGAGAAAAAGTTATGACTTGCAAGGAGTTATTGCAGCAGTCGACTTCAAATGAAGTTAGCGCTAAGGGCAAAGAGTATTTAGCTAAAAATCCCGACTCATCTTTGTTTTTTACGATGTTTCCTAACAGCCCGGCACCGTGGTGCCCAACTCTGTTTTCTAAAAATTTAGGTGCCACTCCCGATCAGCCGCAAAGGCTCGCTAATAGAATAAGATCATACCGAGAAGCATCTAAGCTAATTGTGACGAAAATGAAAGCAAATCTGATAAAAGCCCAAAATAAACAGATTAGATTGCACTATCTGGATGCTGGGCGCTCTCTAAATTTTGGCGGAGATGATATTGCCGAGGATTGTTTCCATTTGTCGTTGCAAGGCCAAGCAAAGGTAGCCAATGCCTTGCAGAAAGAGCTGGCTGCAATTCAGAATGATTAGAGCTTTCTTAGTAAAGCCGAAGCCCAAGTTAAGCCGGATCCGACGACTGAAACGACGATTAAGTCTCCTGACTTAAACTGGTCCCAGTTCATTGATAGCACTGACGGGGCACCTGCCCCGCCTTGGTTTCCATACGTATCGACATTAAATAGGTGCTGACTATCGCTAAAGCCTAATTTTTTAGCAGCAGATGACAGCATCCTCAGGTTAGCCTGATGTCCAACGAAATAATCTATATCGCCTATTGATAGCTGGTTTTTTTCTAAAATCTCGTGAGTGATAGCAATCGTTTTAGTTATAGCAAACTTTTGAACTGCCTTTCCATTCTGGTAGAAGTATCCGTCTGTAGGTATTTGGACTAGGTTATGCTTCTCGGGGCTAGATGTTACTATCGTGTCAATAAGCTCAAATCCAGAACTTCCATCCAGCTGCAAGGTAGCTGCAGCACAGCCGTCTCCGAAGAGGACACAGCTAGATTTGTCGGTATAATCCAACCTCAGTGAGTACCTCTCTGGGATAAAAAGAGCCATTTTCTTTAGACTTCCCGACTGGATCATACTTTTTGCGATATGTAAATTTACTACGAATGAACTGCAGGCTGAATTGACGTCAAATGCAAAGCATTGTGCACCTATTTCGGCAGCGATAGTACAAGCATTCGCCGGGATATCAAAATCTGGTACCGATGTACCGCAGGAGAGAGCCTCAAGCTGATGTAACCCTTCAGCGTCCCGTTGTTCAAGGCATTTCCACGCTGATTTTCCCATTTGGGCTATGGTCATAACCCGCCCTTCTTCTCTAAGGCACCTTAAAGATTTTTCACGCCTTCTCAAAGAGAGAAGATCCTCGGGACTTAAAACGCTGCATCTGGAGTTTATTCCTGTTCGCTCTGCCACCCACTGAGAATCAGAGCCAATATCTAGCTGACTAAAGAAAGAGTTTTCTATCAAGTTGGGTGGGTGGAAGTGACCTAGGCCGGTGATGACTACTTTCTTGTCTCTGTTCATATATCATCCAATGCGATTCCCAAGAGCACGATATTAGAATACTAGAGATCTCATGACCACCATAAAATCCAATCGGCTGTAGGGTTAGGAGACTTTTTTCCTAATAATTTTAACTTCATGCTTATGAGGTGGCTTAGACCGATCAGCAGTAGCAGCTGGCTTTCCAGCTGATATGGTGCTGCTAATGAAATAGGCTTGATCGCTGATGTCTCGTGTGAGCTGCCAGATGGCATCAATGTCTGTTGCAGCATCAGGTTGAAAACCTTCATGCGCTGCTCGGTTGCGGATATCTTGAAACATATGAAGTTTTTTACAAAAATGAAAAAGATCGGTATCTGTCTCGAATGGTAGTTCGAACAGTGCTGACAGACCCATGCGGTCCTTTTTTCTGCCAAAGGTTAAGAAGAACAGACCAAAAGCTTTTAACCCGTCTAGAGTAAACCGCTTTCCTGGCTTAAATTGACAGATTGCTCTTAGCATTTTTCTCAATTTAAACTTGCTAAAGAATGGGATCGTGCTGATCACCGGCAGATTGCCGATATAGTCTTCGAACTGGGTCATACGATCTGGTATTGGTCGGGCGTACCCAATGACATCAAGTTTTCTTTGAAGCTGGCCGTTGTGGATCAGCTCTTTGCATGGTTGCTCAAACAGCTCACGAAAGCACAACTCCATCGCTTTATACTGCATGTCTACTACGGGGCTTAGGTCAATTGACTTGGCTGACCCAGATCGATCGACTTGTAGGTGGAAAAATGCGGCTGTACGTAACGCTCGCTTGACTTCACTTGACATTGAAGCAAATACTGGAATCCGGCTAGATAGAAACTCATCTAGAGACTCTTGTTTCAAATTTGGCGCAGTTTGATTGGTATCCGCTGATGGCTTCGACATATTCGGAGTCGTCAGCAGCTGAGAAAGGTTATCCTTGAGTTCCCAAATACCATCTTCGGTATTGGGCTCTGGGTTTAGGTCTTTTATTGCACTACGCAGCTCGTCCTGAAGCTTGCTTAGGTCCATGTTGCTAAGGTGGTTGTAAATCTCATTTTGTAGTTCAATGCTAGCATTCGGCCTGGTAATTGCCGAAATAAGTTCCATGGCGCATTGCGAGGTACCGATATTTTTTAGTGATCGAAAAATCGTTTTTAACTCGGAAGGTTCCTCGGTTCTGATATAATCCAATAGTTTAAGCCTGGCCTCATCGAGGCCCGTGAACCTACCCAGTGTCTCGAGATAACAAAGCTGGTACAGATGGGGTTGTTGCCGAGATATTTTTGTGAGGTCATTAATTTTCGAAATTTCAGGGTCTTCCCAAGCTTCAATAAGTGCGCTCCAGTACTCTTCTTTGGTTTCTGGAGGGTTTTCAAGTTTCTCTTCTCGATAGACTAGATTAAAAAAAACTTCACGACTCGTTACTGATGAATCTCCAATGCTTTTTTGCGAGTTTTTTTCGGGAAAAACCAGATTGATAATGCGCTTAGGAATGTTTCGGTTAGCAGACGCTACTTTTTTAATTCGTTTGTTTATAAGTTCCAGTGATTTTTTATCTGGCTGAAAGGGTAAAAGACCAGATAGCTGTGATATGGCATTACAGAAGGAGCTATCATCATCCAGCCTCAAAATTGCCGCCAAAAGTCCTGATGTTTCGATGCCAGAGAATACTTCCCAGATTTTTCTTTCATGACCTTTCTTAGCAAAAACGACCTTGATCGCTTCGGTTAAGTGGTCTAGTGGTATCTGATGACGGTTCCAAAGCTTTGGCCAGATATTGTCTTTATATAGATCTCCTGATTTAAAAATACTCTCGAGCTTGGTAAGAGACTTATTGCTTACTTCGACGGTATCGTTAGCGATCAAATCCAAAATTCCCGACCATAAGGATGGCTCTCGAGAGCTCTTTCCTATCTCATCCAGACTTTGAGGACTAGACCGTCGAAGATAGGCCACTGAAGAAGCTAGTAGCCTCTTATTGATGTCTCCTTCATAAGCTAGGTTTTTTAGAGATTTTTCTGCTAGCTGAATAAGTTCATTGCTTTCAATATTCCATTGCAGGGCCCGCAGAAGAAGTATTCCGTGGAAAGCTGGAGAGAGCTCCCAAATGTCGGTGCTGTTAGTGATGGTTTCAATGATTTTGCTACCACCGCAACTGAAAGCTTCGTCGAGAAATCGGTATTTTATCCGCTGAGATATATGTTTGGAATTGGCCAACTCATCTATTTGACTCCAGTTTATGTGGTCGGTTTTTTGCACCCACATCTGAAATGCCGCTACGCCAATATCCTGATGACTATGCGATATGTTTTCAATGTAAAAATTCTCGAGTTTTATATTGTCGTCATCGGCTGCTAGTTCAATCAGCTCTACTTTTTCTTGGACATCCAAATCTAAGCAAAGTAATTCATCGACTTGGCTTAGAGGCATAGTCTCATTGTGGTCCGCAAGTTTTTTGAGAATTGCTAGACGCTTTGGGGTAGAGGGCCCGGATAGGTACTCAGATATAGAAATAGTCAACCTCGCCGTGTTATAAAATTGGGTTCTTCAGATCAATAAGTGATATAATCATCATATCACACCGAGTGATATCGATCTTCAGAAGCTCGGTTTTATTGAAGAATTTTTTTGGTATACTTTAAATAATATACGGAAACTCCAATGAACTTATCTTTTAAGGTGTTTTTATCGGGTTTACTGCTAATTTCAGCTAATTTAGCAAGTGCATCTGCAACTGTAGCTCTTCCGTTTCCTAAAAATGGAAGTGCTTTGGACACGATCGATAAGGAGGTTCGTGGTGTCTTGCGGCTAGATAATCAATTAATACTAAGTATCCATAATAAGTCTCATTTTGTTGTGACCCCATTTTTTGGAGTGAAAAAATTTCAGGATCAAAGTTTTGGAAAGTATACCGATAGCAAACGCCACCCTTTTTCGGGGGGCTCTAATCGTGGTAGTTGGCAAGGGGCCGTTAGCGTCCAAAATAGGTTAGCTCTCTTCGACGGCGAAAGTTTAAGGGTCGCGGTATTTGATCGCAAGAAATTTGAGTTTATCGGTATGAAATCTATTGCTTGGGACCTGATCCGACCCGCAGCAGATCGCTCTGGTGAGGCGACTAAAACGGAAGTGACTAAGCTTAGACGTCGGTTTAAGAAGAGTTATCTGAGTACGGCTGCACTAAAGGTGTCGGGTATTAGTGCGGATAAGGGGCATTGGCTTGGGAAGAGGACAAAGAATTTTTTTCTTTCTAGTAGGGTAAAAGGTTTTCCTTTGATAACTATGAAATGCTTTGACTCTGATATGCTGTCTTGCCAAGTCGATCGAGCATGTTTTCTTCGGAATGACTCTATGAAATCAAGTCAGATATCAGGCGTTGCAGTTGATCTAAAAAAGCGGGAACTAGTTTTTGTTGATGCATTGAAGCATAAACTTGTGAGATATCGATTTAATAGCTGTTTTGATAGTTATAAAATTGGTGAGATCACCTTGCCTAAGAAAATAAATGAAATCACCGGAGTTCATATTGATTCCCAAAGAAATTTATGGATTGTTGCTATCAAACCCGACTCCTATCATAATGCATCTGTCTATACCTGGAATGATAAAACTTGGTCGCCTTAGATTAAAATGCTGCCCCTACATTAATGTGCACCTGACCATTGAGTAGCCAGTGGTTAGATCCTTTACCGCGTTCCACACACTGTGAACCGCTTTGGGCACACCTTTTCCAGGGTAAACCGTAAGCGAAATTAATAGATCCAAGCGGTGTGAGGTAGTTCAAAGCTAGGCCATAAGCTAAGTAGTTCTTTGACCATATGTATTCGGGTTTGATAAAAACTTCCTCAAGGTGGTAAGGTACATTATCTTCGATAATTGCCGGATCTTTAGAATTGTCGATAATATTTTCCGCTTCCTTACTGTTAAAGTTTGCTACTTCACGTCTGCTAAAAAAGGTATTTCCACTATCAGCGAATAGCGTTATAGCAAGGGTCTTACTAATGATTTGTTGCCGTAATTCAACTTTAAAAACCGCCTGATGTGAACCTCCGATAACATTGTTGAAGCTTCTCCCAACTACATTTCCTTCATCATCAATTTCGTCAAATGAGATAATAGGTCCTAACTCACGTTCCTGAAAGCCTCTAACAGAGTCTGCTCCGCCGACATATAGCGTCTCTGATTGCGGCAAAGCATCGGCTTTATTTCCTTTGCGATCGACACTTTGAAATGCCGCTAGATTGATACCTCCAGCTAAGACCAATGAATTAGTGATCCCGTAATACTGGCTGTATGCGACTTTCCATTGGTTATAGGCAAGATCACCACCATACTGAAACCTGGCCTGACTGAGCTCTGAATTGAAGATAAATCCTGATGTCGGCCAAGTGATATCGTTTCGATTGTCCCAATTATACCTAAGTCCATACCGGCCAGTCCTAACGGCGCCGCCAAGGAGTTTAAGGTAACCTTCCTTTTGGTTTTCACTGCTTTCCTCACGATTTCTCTTCTGTCCGTAAAATGTAGAAATGGTGCTGCCGGCCATAAAGTATTTTAGCTTATGGACCAGAGCGACCTCAGCGGCCTGGGTTAACTGCCATTTATCGTCTGCACGAGCACTGCTAGTAATCGTACTTGTTCCGTTGACTGGAAAACCAAAAATATGAGGCTCTAAATAACCAAAGCTAACGGTTCGCCCTATTAAAGTCTTAGAGCCGATGGCCTTCTGGTTGGCCTCCTCGCTTACATAAAGCCGCGAAAAGACCTGGCGCCCAGTACCTGCAATATTGTTGTAAGAGCCTTCAACACTAAAGCGATTTCCGCGGTACAAACTCCACCCTGGTCCGAAAGAAACATTTCCAGGCTTCGACTCCCGTATTTTCACAATTAGGTCAAGGGTAGGAGAACGAGCTTGCAAAGCCTGGCGATCTGCAGGAAAAATTTGGATAGATTGAAAGATTCCAAGGCTTAATAGGGCTCTTCTTGATGAATCGATGTGCTCGGGGTTGTACCAGTCTCCCGACTCGAAGGAAAGCTCCCGCGTGACGACTACTGGCTTGGTCTTTATTAAACCTATGATTCGGATGTCGCCGATCTTGACTCTTGGACCCTCATCTACCGTGACAATTAGGGTGACAAATGTTGTTTTGGCGCCGGTATTGCTGTCCAAGTTTGTGGTTACTTTGGCATGAAGAAATCCTGAATTTATGTACATATTTCTAATATTTTTCTCGAACTCTAAAATAGAAGATTGCGACAATGACTCGCCTGGTTTAATGGGGAACAAATCTAATATCTTAGCGTTTGGTAAAAAAATATTCTGCCGAAGCCTTACTCCTGATAGTAACCGCTGCAAGCCTTCGTTAATAAAAATAGTCGCGTGCGCTTCGCCATTGGTTGAGTTTTTAGTAATTTGAGGCTCTCTAATATCGATATCCCAATAACCAATCTTTCGATACTTTTGTTTTAAAGACTCAACCCCGGTGAGTATATCATCGATACTAAATAGAGGAGCACTTTCGAAAAGGTTGATTAATCCCATTTCTTCGATGAGCTCTCGCTCAGTAAAAACCGTTGCTCCTTGAAACTGAACCCGTGTCAGTGAGTACTGAACACCAGGGTTTACGGTGTATTCGTAGGTTTGAGTGTCGTCGCCACTATCGAATATTTTTGGCCCAGTTACCTCGGCATCGTCATAACCTAGGGCTTGATATCGCTGCCGGAGCTCAGACTGCATAGCTTTGGGGCTAACGATACTGGGGTCGATTTGGGATAACTCGTCACTGGTGAAAAGATCACCAATAGAAAAACGCCGATCTTTGTCACTGATCTTATATTTTATCTTCTTTCCAAGCTTGCCTTGAACTAATAGCTTTGCTGAGTTCGATTTTGGGTTATAAATATACTTGGGGTCGCTAAAAGAAACCTGTGTGTACCCTTCATCTTTTAAATCATCCTTAAGGTTTTGGAGCTCTATCTCCACCACGTTTTTATCACAGATGTCTCCTGGGCGAATATCAACCTCAGCCCAATCTGGAAGGTCGAAAGTGAAGTTTATCGACTCAAAAAGGCATGGATAACCGTAATCTACTTTGAATTCATATGCTACGGCGTTGTCTTTTCTTGATACGTTAAATTTGATTTCAGATTTTGGAAAACCATGATCTTTTAGCGTTTTGTCGATAATGTTTTTTATTTTATTACGGATCTGCTGCGAGTCAACTTGTCCTAGATAGCCCCTTGTAACCGCTTCAAGCTGGTTCTTAAAGGCCCTGGTGACTAAGATAAAATTAATATCGATAATTTTGTATGCCGGATGTAACTCGATAAACCAATGATCACCTTTGTCAATACCGCGAATCTTCGAGAATGACTCGAGTTTGGAAATACTTCGTAATAGGTTCTGAAGATCTGTGGCGCCATGAATTTCTGGGTGTTTTGATTTTAAATTTTTAAATATTTTATCGCTCACAAGATGCTGTTCTATCTTCCAGGGTTTGGCTTGGGAATTAACTGAGCTTGCTAGTATTCCACAGAAAAACAGAACGCAATTTAAAATACCTGCCTTGTTTAGAAAATTTCTGATTATCCAACCCCAATCTAACTATTACAATGATGTTAGATTATGGATCAGGGGAAAGCAAAGCGAAATTTTAGGTCAACTCCGGTGTCCGTGGGGTTCGACCGCGATTGGTTAGGGGCGTCAAACTCTTGCTGTTTATCAAAACTTCCCGAGAGTGAGATATGGTCATTGACTGAGTAACCTAAGCTGACCTTAAGGTTATTCTGGCCATCTACCCTGAATATCACATCCCAATCCTGGTGTAGGTTCAGAGGCAGATTTAACCGAGGTGTCGGAGTGCCCTGTGGATCAGCGTAGGTATCGATGTATACCTGCCTAATCACTGACTGTCCGGAAAGGTCAAATAATTTCTCGACTGGCTCCTCGAACTGTCCTACCAGAATATTTAGAGCCTCGGTCTTTGCCGCCCCTTGGGTTAGTGAGTCAGACCTTTGCCTATCGGGAAGTGATCCTGTAGACATCAAGACCAAGATATCCACCTTCGTCAAAGGAGTGCCATCTTCACGCGTTGGCGGGTCAGCTGATAGATCTACTTTAGGATCAGATGCTCGTCCCGTGATCGCCATGTAAACCCGGTAACCACCGATTTCAGACATTCCTAAGATGTCTAGCCTTGGGTCAGGGCGAGTGGGATCGTCGAAGGTTATGATGCCCTGAGTAATTTGGAAATCTCTACGGTATTTATAAGCAAACATACCCCGATCAACCTCGATCTGACCGTTGATGATAGGAGTGACGTTGTTTCCTGATAAGCTGACATTGGAGCTTAGTTTAGCCTGAATATTTCTATTATAAATTTCTATCGAGTTCTCTGCAGAGACTCTCAAGTCAAAATTTACCACTGGGTCGACAGTATTTACGTTCCCCTCGATATTCTTACGCTGTATTGCAGCTATGATATGTTCTCTAAGATCAAACTGTCTGGTGGATCGAGCACGGTCTATCTGAACCTCTCCAGATATCAAGTAAGGTTTTTTTGCTCCAACAATCGAAATATTACCACTAGCTTCGGTATCGAAGCTTTTTAGCACCTCAAGTTGGTATACAAACGAGGCGTTTTTAAAAGCTATATCAACTCTAGAAGAGGATTTACCGTCAAAGTATAATGTTCCGTTTGCATTGACGTTGCCTTCACCCTTGTCAGCCGTGAAAGAGTTTATCACAAGGGAATTATCCTCGTAGTTAATGTCAAATTTTACATTGGTAAATGGTGGGCGAATATCCGAGATTCCAATCACAACCGGTGTCCAGTCTTTCGAGCCAGGGACTTTCTTTTTATCTTTCATCTTGAGGGTGAATATAGGGTTTTTGATCGAACCCTTGATCCCACCTGCAAAGGACATGACTCCTTCGGCGCTCTCTATATGATTGTTTACTGATCGCAGTATACTGAGGTCTAAATGACCATCAAATGATATATTTAATTTCCCTGGCGGCTTATTTCCCGCGGACATGATGTTTAGTGATAGCTTGTCCCCTCTTAATTTAATAGGCTTACCGTCTTTTGTTTGCCAACCATTTTTAGCGAAGCTAACTTCAATGGGGTCAGTATGTAGCAGGTCTATAGTGTTCGATCTTCCGCGTATATCTCTCATGAACCGCAGCCGAATATCTTCGATCAGCAAATTGCCCTGTGAGTTCCACCAGTCGTTAAGATCACCTTTCATCGACCAGTTTCCGGTAATATAGGCATAATTTCTTGGGTCATGGGCAAAGAACCTTGACCCTATAGCTCTTAAATCAAGCCTCTTAGCAGCTATATACCAGCTGTAAGGAAGTTGATCCTTGCTTAAATCTACTTTTAACCTTCCTTCAAGTGACCTGCCAGAATGACTTAAAATGACATCTAGATTTTTGTCTTCAATAATTGCAACTGCCTTAATGGGTGCAATAGTTTTGCCAGAAAATCTAGACTTAGAAATGACGATTTCAGCCTTACCTTCAAGGTTGTCTAGCTTTCCTTGTAAGTTGGCATCCAAGTTCAGCTGACCTTTTAGGTTTGCTTGCTTAAAATAAGTTTTAACAATCGGAAGCTTCTGCAGGTGATCTATAAAAAAAGACGATTGACCTCGCTTCTTCTTCCATTTTTCTTGAATTTCGGTCGAAGAAGAAATAATAATTTTGTTATGAGGGTTGAAGCCTAAAGCTGTTAAAGCATTTTTCTTTGAGAAAGCTTTACTACTCTTATTAATGCTAAATTTGTTTGTAAGGTGGAAATCAAAAACTGATAGATTTAGTTTTTTTCCTACTATTTTTTGTTTGTCGGCTGTGATTTCACTTGAAATCTCACTGAATAACAATTCGTTATCTTGATGAACGTCGCTTAGGGTAAACGCTACTTCTCCGGTATAAGAAAAAGGAGTTTTTAGCGGTCCTTGTAATTTTGCCGTAGCATTATCAACTTTGAATTTTAACATGTCATGGCCCAGATATTGGCTTATTTTTGCTATAAGGTCGCTGTCTAAGGCACTCAACTCTATCTCAGCATCAAATTTTAAATCTTCTTCTAGATCTAGCATTCCTTTTTTAAGGTATATAGAACCGTTTTTGGGGGTCAATACCCTAAGCTGCTTTACGTTGAGTAGATTTTTGCTATTTAGGGTATAACTGGCGTCGACTCGACCGAACATAATCTTAGAAAGTGAGAAATTGTCGGAAAGTAGTGTACCAGAGATTCCTATATCATTGTATGGTCCAGAGACCGTAAATGATGTGTCTGCTAGCCCAGAAAGAGGCAGCTGAAATATGTAGCCAACAATGGGCAGGTTCAGTTTGGGGCTACTGACGTTTAGTTTCATTCCTTTTTTCTCATCGAAAGTGGCATAACCACTTAGTTTGAGAGGAGATGAGCCTAAAATTTGATTAGTTTGCACATTAGGTGCCGCATCCTCGCTGATAATAATTGGACCCGCTGGTTCATCCGAAGAGTAACAGCTGCCATTTGTGTTATCAAAGCTGAGGCGTTTGCTGTTAATTGCTAAGTCTATGTTCATGCGGCAATGTGTGGGGAGTAGTTTGTCCCTCTTAATATTTATGGCAGCGACTTCAAAATGGTTTAGATCGGCTATGGACTTTACGACCATTCTAAACGGGGTACCTTGCCCCTCAATAGTAAGACTAGGGCTAGATATCAACGCTTTGATGCCATTGAAATCGACTTTGACGGCACTAAGTAGATCCCCTAAAGGCATTTTCTGTGGGCGGGCCTTGAAATTAAACCGGGTAGTCTTGTCAAGGGTTAAATAGCCATCGGCGGATCCATATTGACTCTGACCATTGATTATCTTTAGGTCGCGAAACTTGATCTTGTCTTTATCTATTAGAAGGTTGGCCTCACTGTTATATAGCTTAAAGCCACCTATTTCGCCTCCCTTTGAAACTACATGGGTATCGATAGTAAATATGGGGTCGTCGTTTGGCGCGCTATTTGAGATAGGAATATTGAGCTTAATTTTTCCTCTAGTAGTGACAGGGCCTGAGGTTTCTTCGATATCTAAGATCGACCCCAGCATTTCTAGGTCCGCATTGCCTTTAATATTGCCATCGACTTTAATGCTTTGAATATTATTCACCGGGTCCTTTATAAAATCCCCAGTAATGATGCTATGAAGCTCCATAAGAGGGGAGGAAACTTTAATCGTCGAAGGTTGGATTCCGTGAGGTCCTATTGTAAAGCTTGCATCGACCGAAGCTGAGTCAAAGATATTAAACTCAAGGGTTTTGAGAGATAATGCATTGATAGTTGTTTTGATTTTAATTTCCTCTGGATCTGCAATATTTATAGTTGCATTGACGTCCCCTAGAGCGAGTCTTAGTATCTTAAGTTGATTGTCGCCTCGATTTATCTCAGGAAGTTCTACGTATATCCTAGCGTGCCTCAAAGATATTTGATCTACCGGCACTGCGCTTAGATCTAGTGGCCAACTTAATTTAACCTCTTCATCGTCACTAGGGAAAAGGCTAGAAATCAATGCCGGTATTGGCCTGGTAGAGTCTAAATCCGACACCTCGATAAGGCTTAGTCTAGGATCTCCAAGTATTAATGACCAAATAGAAACCTGGGCCTTAATCTGCGAGGCTTTAACAGACGTACTGTTGTCATCAGTCGAAAAAATTGAAAAGCCAAATAATTCGATTCCAAGTGGAAAAATATTCACTTTTACGGCTTCGAAACTTATATTTAAATCGCTATACTGTGAAAAACTCTGGTTTACAATGGATCTGGCTAGTTTCTGACTGTAGGGGTTATCTGCTATTACATTTAAAGCTAGGCCTAATATGATAAAAATAAGTAGGGCTATTGAGGCCTTTTTAATCATATTTTTAGCTGTGTTTATAAGCTTCATGCTTTGTTCTCATTAAAAGTACTGCTAATTGGTACTTTCTTTCTTGCACTCTAATTTGGTTTTGGCTGAAAATTCAGCCGCAAGTGGTATACATCTAGATGACATCTTTTTCTATAAGTTGTTCAAAAGAGATGGATTCCTTATTTTGCTTTTTTGGTGAGCTAGTTTCGGGCTTAGTAGCCTTCATCGATTTCTTATCTAGTATGTACTTTGCTGCCAAGTGGGTGATCGATATATCGATCTCTTTGGTCTTTTGTAGGTATGCTTCTAAAAGAGATTTCTCGCATAGATTTGCTATGAACCCTATATTGCCTTTAGAGTGATTTGCTATGAAGTCGATGCTTTCTTGGTGAAAGGTTTTGTCAGATAGGTTGTTGTTTTCTAATGTTTTTTTAATAAACTCTGAGCAGTCGGCTTTCGACCAGGGTCGCAGGGAAAGTGAAGAATTTATTGGAGTGCCTCCAAGACATTTTTTTAAGTTCGATGATAGTTTCTTGTCGGTAGCAAGTGAAATCGCAACCATCGATTTGAATACATGGTCTGTTTCAAGAATAGTTTTAATGTCGTTAAAGTAACTTGGCTTATCTAAGTGATGGGCATCATCTATAAGTATAATCAACTTCTTTCTCTCGAAGTTAAGATCTTCTAATCCTAATAAGATAGTTTCGCGGTACGCTTCCAGTGTTCTTTTTTTAGAGCGAGTATTAAAAAATTCTGCGACTTTCTTCAAGAGCCATCCAGACTTTTTCTCGGTATCTGATACATTAAAATGGAGCACTTCATATTGATCGATCGGAATAGAGCTGTATATGTATCTGCCTAAAGTGGTTTTTCCTGTATTTGGTTC
Organism: Oligoflexales bacterium; assembly: GCA_028282865.1. Classification (GTDB taxonomy): domain Bacteria; phylum Bdellovibrionota_B; class Oligoflexia; order Oligoflexales; family CACXFL01; genus JANQHA01. The sequence continues at coordinate 6,515 of JANQHA010000561.1, read as the reverse complement.
ACCTTCGACTAATAAAAGGCCTTTTCCTTGCTGGCAAGAGTAAAAGTGGCGTTCGTACTCCTCAGTATAGGAGGCAGGAATATGAAAGTTAGTTACCGCTTCTGCGTCCGAAAATATGTTGGACTCGATATTCCAAAATGATAGGTAGTCTTGCATCATATTTTAGCTGGCCTTCAATTGCGATAACTGCTCGGATGGTGAATTTTCCCAAGATTTGATGAATCTTTTGCGCTGTTCCGGGTCTGTCTGAGTTTCGTTAAACCTATGGCTCTCACCTTCGCTAAAATAGCATCTGCTTAGATAGTCGGTCACTAACTCCGGATAAACTTTATTTTGATCCATATTTTCAAGTATTGCTAATACCTGATCCAACCTACCAAGCATTTGCCAGGCCTGGATCATATCTAGATATGCAACGGAGGTGCTGTGGTAAGTCGCCTCGATACCTTTTAGGAGTCTAAGGCTCATGTTTGGCATGCCGTTCTCTAAATAAAGGCTAGACAGTGCTAGTATCAACCCGAGGTCTCTCGGTGCATTTTTCAAGGCGCTAAGTAGAAGCTTTTCAGCAGCTGCAATGTTTCCAGATTTTGCCAGATAATAGGAAGTTGCTGGCAGAAGAATTGGTTGCACTTTGTTATTTTTTGTTAGACCGATCATTAGCTTTATCGCATCGTCAATTTGACCATCGACACATAACCTGCGTGTTTGGATAATTTCCTGAAATACCGGTTTCTGCCAGTTACCGTTAAGAGTGTTAAAGCCAGATGCTAAACGCGCTGGTGTCAGAGGCTTATGGGCGACTAAAGGTCGGCCAAGAGTTGCAATGGCATCGCTTTCATAGCGATTTTGTGGAGACTGTAGAATTAAAACCGGTGTCATACATGACACAGGGCTTTTTACAAGTTGACGTAAAGTGATGCTTGATGGTCGTTCTGCGACATCGTCAATGATTATGATATCGATGCTTCCAGACTCGATAAGGTCGAATGCCTGCTCTAGGTTGAAAGTAACTGAGACTGAAGGACATGAAAGTGACTTCAATATTTCCGTAGTTAGAAGCGCAATATTTTTCTTGGGCTCTGCTATGACAAGCGCGGATTGAATTTTTGAAGAACTCACTAAGGCTCCTTAGGCAAAAGATAATTTTAAGGGGTTTATCAGACCTTTTGTATCTATTTATCGGTGTCATAGTCTGACTGTAGGTCCATATATATTATAGCACGGGAGGTTTGATCAGGGACAATTCTGAAAATGGTGGCATATAGAAAATATAAGTCGGCAATACTGGCACATTAGCTGGGCAGGGTTAGGTAGTAAATATTATTTTTATCAATATAAATAGATAGTTACGATACTCCGACATCCTGCTGAGTACTATCACCTAAAGAAAAAAACTAAATTATCGAAAACATATAAGGAAGTTAAGGACCTACGAATGATGGACGGATCTTGCCAGTCTAAATTAGCCGAAGAGGAGTTGCGAAAATACCTATTTGGCAATCGCACCTTCCATTATTGGAATGGTCGCCTGGAAAATCTGCTGGTTGGAGTCGAAGCCGAATATATCATTCACCGAAAGGGAGAGCCGGGAAGTCTCTTAAGAAAGCAAGACTTTATCCGCCTGATCGAATCTCTTGTTAAGGTGGGTTTTAAGAAGAATATGAGCCCAAATGCTCACCCCTACCGAGTCAGTAAAGATACTGAAGTCGGGTTCTTATCGATAACTCCAGATTTCGCTTTTCATATAGTTGAGATTGCATTGCCACCTCGTGCGGATATAAACTCTCTAACTTCGTTATTTTCTGAAACTTTGGAGCTTTTAGATTTAGCTCTAGGATCCCTTGGATTTGAGCGCAGCAAATCATCCTATATTCCATGTGAAAAGTCCGCGTATGACTTAGTTGAATTGCACGAGCATAAAAGTTTTTCTGAGACGTCTCGAGTTAACGTTAGCAACGAGTTTTTTACTCAAGACTTTCCTGCAAAAATTGCCTCTACCCACATCCATCTAAATATCGGGTCAGAGGATAGTTTGAAAATGCTTCCCGCATTGTATGAGCTTGAGTGGTATAGTTCGAAGCTATTTTCAAACTCACAAACTATAGAGGGCCAAGTAGTACATGACATAAGGTCATTGCTGTACCGAGACTGTCTAGGTGATGATTACCTACTAAAAAATGTCCCTAAGGAAATTCCAAAAAACATAACAGAATATTTGAGGTTGTATAACAGTAGCCCGCAGCTTTTTCCTAATAAGAGTTTTTTTCCAGTAAAGGATTTATGCCTAATCAGACCAACCTCGGTTGGAACATTTGAGTTTCGCTCAGCCGATTCAGTTTCTGATCCTAAAGAACTTTTGAAGATTGTGGGCTTCAGAATAGGGCAGCTGATATATGCTACCAATTACCAAGACAACCCGATCGATCGACGCAATACTTGGCAAAGTGAATCTCATATATTCCATAGCTTAGAGAAAAATCAGAGCCCTAACTTAGAAAAAGAGCAGCAGTCTCTTAGAAGGATGATCTCTAGTATTCAGAGTATCAAGGAAGATAGCAACTGGACTTCTACCATTCCAGTGATAGGTGCGGCATGAGACTTACGAAACTACAGTATTATTGTTTTCTAACGGCAATTTTACTGCCTTTGCTCGTATTTGCGTCGCAGGGGTATTTTATTAAATGGAAGCTTTCTTTTCTCGAGGCCGAAGAAATCTCATACACCCTTACTTCAGCTGAATGTGATAATAAACACTGCTATGAATCTTACCGCGTTGAGCCTACAGACCGTCTTTTACTTCTCGGCCATGTTTTAAGAGATTTTTCAGTTCATTTTGAAAAAGGCGGTGAAGAGATTTACCCAATGAATCAGCAGAAAGGTGACAGTGCCGACAACTGGACCAACTTATTTGTCTATGACTTAAAGGAAGCGCAACCGGTAATCGTTAAGGCGACTCGACCGAAGTCCGCCAGGCTGCAAGGCTTTATTGGTATTTACCCACGTTCTACCAATAACGAAGATATTCTTAGTGTTCCAGATATTACACCGACTATAAGTTTGTCTTCTCAGCTATCAGCGGTGTTTATGCTTTATATCATGTACTTCGCGGCTATAATCAGTCGATACCGCGAGGCGTCAAGTTATGGAACTACTAAGGCTTACCTGACGGTGGTAGTCGTCGCAGTTACGATAAACATGCTATTTAACTCTCACTACTTTGATTCGGTTTTTCCTGATGCATATACTAGAAATATCTTACATAGGACCTTTTCTGGTTTTGGCTACTTGTTACCAGCGCTATATATAGTGAAAGGCTCAAAATTGAGCCGAATCTCCTTTGCAACTAGTTTTTTATTCTTGGGCTATTTAAATGCTCGCTACGGCCGAATAGAAACCTTTGGCTATCCACTGTATTTCTTCGGTGTACTTTGTTTCTGCAGTATAAGCTTGGTAAGCCTTTTATCAAAAAAACTTTTCCTTATATCTATTTTATTTTCGATTGTACTAATTGATGCTTTTAGAATCGGGGGATATCCCATAGGTGATTATCCGCCAATATACTTTTATCAGATTGCTCTTCTTACCTACGGCTGTCTAATAGCTCATAAAAATGGAGCTTTAAATGTAATTCTGTTGGCTAAGAGGGCTTATGAGCAACTTCAGAAAGATCTAACCATGGTTGATCTGGTGAATGCGTTGAAGACGACCCAAAGCGAATCTCTAAATTCAATAGTAAAGAAATTCCTATTACTGGGGCGGGAAGTCGTCCAATGTGAAAAAGTTAGCCTATTAATCGGGTTTCCAGGAAAGCCGCCAATTACTTTTTTTACCAAAGAGGGCGCGGAAACGGTGCAAGTTCATGACGATGGGGAAGTTAAAGGTATAATTTTTACTCGTGCATATATCTACGGTGATTCGTTCTGGTTTGATAGCGTGGATCAGCTTAGAAAGGATGGCTTTGGAAACATAACCCAGAGACAAGAGCATGAGGATCGTAAGTATTTTGTAGCCCTACCAGTTCGATTTTCTGACCAGATTGTCGGTGCTATTGCATTTACTGGATTTTACGACAAACAAATCGAAAATAAAAACCTTCCATTTGTGAAAGAGGAATATGCCCGAAGAATCAGAACAATACTAGGTCATTTTGAAACCTTTATCGCGTCGAAGATGTCAAATGAGATATCAAATTTACAGATGAAGACCGATCAGCTTAAACGGGAGGTCGCTGAAGCAATGCTCGAAGCTGAAACAGCTGTGGAGTATTTTAACTTTGTATCGAAGGCCTTATCAGAGGCGACTTGTAGACAGGTTTCACTATATCAGCAAGTCGGCATCAAAGGACCGATGATAAGTCATTACAACCTAAAAGGTTATGAAGCTTGGTCAAGTGTCCCGTTTAACCTAGATCCAAAAGCCCAAAATCGTGTGGGACCTACTATTGTCGCGTTCTTAGAAGGCAAAAGCTCTTATGTGAGAGATGTTAGGGCGCTTTACGATCGACTACACCCAAGAACCCAGGAACTTTGTGAAGGATCTCAAATTCAAGATATCACAGCTGTACCGATGAGAATAGGTCAGGAAGTGTTCGTATGGAATTTATACGGTACGAGGTCAGATCCAAAGAGAGAGTCGGGAGCTTTGAGTATAGTAGAGGATATTAGGTCCGATATTATTATTGGTTATCAGTTTGTTAACCAGAAAAGCTCTGTCTCTGCTTTGGGTCGGCTTAATGCCCGGCTTATTGGTGACGCGACTACCCGAGACCGAGTTCTGGAATATGCTCGTAATAATAACATGCCATCTACTGTAGGAGAAAAAAGATCTTCCTTGCTGCTTATGATTGATCTGATAGGTAGCTCTAAGATGCCAGATAGCTGTGAGAGGAAAGCAGAGCTCTATGGCCAGTTTTATGACAGGCTTAATGCTGATTTAAAGAAATCCTTGAAAGGAGCTATTCGTAAGGCTTCAGGAGATGGGGTTATTATTACAGCCTCTCCTGATCATAATGTCGATATCATAAAGGCATTCCATGAAGTTCTCTCGAATGCAAATCGAGTTGGTCAGCAGGTTGGCTGCGATGGCGTGCGTATGATTGTTCACTATGGCGAATTTTTCTTTGGGATGGTCGGTACTCAGACTTTTGCTCAGATTGACTCTATTGGTTCAGAAATTGATCGGCTTTGTAAGTTAGAATCACTTGCCAAGCAATGGGTCGGCACTCCCGAGAAACCTAGAGTGCTATTCTCGGATAAGGCTATTAGATATTTGATCGATGAACGAGGCATTTCTTTTGAACATGAAGGAGAGTTTTCTGGTGTCGACCCTAATCTCGGTGGGTACTATCTTTTTAACGGAGAAGAGTCTTTGATAGGCGATAAATTTATTCCATTATCAGAAAAGAAGCGAGTTGCCTAGTGAAGGAAGTCATTGACAAAAGTCGTATTATTTCTGGTATCTTAAATGAGATTGATCTTGTCGAGAGTCTCATAAATATTACTACAGAAGATATGAAGGTATATACCTCCAAGCTTAATTTTGAGCTTAGAATTCCTTACGCCGAATCGGAGCTGAGAATTCATGACATCCCTATTGATTCTAAGATTCTTCATTGCGAGGCGTTGATTCATGGGCGTCGAGTTGTTTTTAATACTGATAGAGTGGACAATGACAGGTTCCGACTTCCCACGACTTTAGAGTTTTTTGATTTACGAGAAATTGATAGGATTAGTCTTGAAAAGTCTCATTATCCAGCAGAAATCCGCTTCGGGTCTCATGTCGAATTTGGGTTTGCATTCGACCTGAGCAGAGATTATTTAGCTATCTCTCCAGTAAAGAGTATGACCGACATTGCACCTGGCCAGGAGTGTCAGGTGATCGTGCGGTCTGATCAGGGGATGGACTTGTTCTTTTCAAAAGTTTTCTTTAAATCGTTTATTGAATCCAAAGATGATTACAGACTTCTTTTTGAGGTGCCCAACCCGTTTTCCGCCCAGAAGGGCAGCCGGGGGTCCTCTCGCATTCCTTTGAACGACAAGAGTTTTTGGTTTCAGTCAGACGAGATATCACAACAGAAAATAACTGGCGAATTGGTTATTGAGGACATCTCTCTTACGGGGTTTAAAGGCACCATAAAGACGATTAATAAAGCTAATACGATTCCCAATGGGTTAAAGCTTAGGTTTGATTCTTTGGGCGTGTACTTCTATTTAGTTCGGCAATCAGAACAATCGGTCGTAGCTGGAAGAATACTGGCAGATGAGAACATTAAAAATTGGCACCAGCTATACCGCAAAGCGAACGAAACTAGGCATAGCTCATATGTATCTCAAAGCGATTTATCTAGGCTATTCACTGATAGCACATTTCTCAAAAGCAAAAGGCGCGAAAAGTACGGGAAGAGCATTTCTCCCCACCTTCCAGGTAGTGATTTTTTTGAGAATGAAGAACTTATGAGAAGAATAGTTAACTCGAATCAGGTTTCTGGTGCCCAGGCACATATAAGTGTGGTGCGT
>JANQHA010000512.1 GCA_028282865.1 Oligoflexales bacterium | reverse complement strand
ACCTCAAACATCCAGATTCATGCAATGCTTAACGAAAGACCGCCGCTGAGAGTTGTGGCGCCGGGCCGAACCTTTAGATGCGATAGTGACTTGACCCACACGCCTATGTTTCATCAAATTGAAGCCTTTGTCGTGGATCGAAATATAAGCTTTGCTCATATGAAAGGTATTATCGATAAGTTTTTAAAAGCTGTATACGGGAACGACTTGAAAACAAGGCTACGCCCGAGCTTTTTTCCTTTTGTTGAGCCAGGAGCGGAAGTCGATATGCAGTGTGTTTCCTGCAGAGGCAAAGGCTGCAGGATTTGTAGTCAGACTGGTTGGTTAGAGATCGGTGGCTGCGGTATGATCCACCCCAATGTGTTCGAGTCGGTTGGCTACGACAGCGAAGAATTTACCGGTTTTGCATTTGGCTTTGGCATCGACCGGATGGCGATGCTTAAATTTGGACTAAATGACCTTAGAACTCTGTTCGAGGGGCACAGTAAATTCCTGACACAATTTCCTATTAGTAATTAATAAAAAAAAGGTGATTCATGAGGATATCTTTAAATTGGCTTAGCGATTATATCGATATATCGAATATTCCAGCAGATCAAATCGCCGAAAACCTTACTAGTCTTGGACTTGAAGTCGAGTCGATAGAGAAAGTATCTATTATTTCTGGTGACGTTGTGGTTGGGGAAATCATAGATGCGCAGCAGCATCCCGATGCCGATCAGCTACGAGTGTGTCAAGTCGACATTGGCCGAGGAGAACCTCTTGAGATTGTCTGCGGAGCTCCCAACGCAAGAAAAGGAATTAGGGCTTGCGTCGCGACGGTTGGAAGCACGTTGCCTGGAAACTTCAAAATTAAAAAATCCAAGATTAGGGGAGTCACTTCATTTGGGATGATGTGCGCCGAAGATGAACTTGGAATTTCTAAAATGCATGACCAAATCATCGAGCTCGAGCAGTCTGTTACAATTGGTAGTTCAGTAGCTAAACTGTATGAGCTCGAAGATACCGTCCTGACCTTGGGGCTCACTCCAAACCGTTCCGACTGTTTAGGCTATATCGGAGTAGCGCGTGATCTTGCAGCTAAATTAGGACTTCCGTTGAAGTTGCCAGCTCAATCAGGGTTAAAGCTTTCTCAAGACATATCGTCGGCCGATAAGATCTCAGTAAATATCTCTGAAATCGAGGACTGCCCGAGATTTTGTGCTCTTTACGTAGATCGAGTATCTACCATTGAATCTCCGCTAAAAATTCGTAATCGTCTCGAAGCTTCTGGGATGAGACCTATCAACCTTATCGTAGACATCACTAACTACGTCATGCTTGAGTATGGCCAGCCGATCCACGCTTATGACATCAACGATATCTCGGGAAATAAAATCAATGTGCGTTGTGCTAAACAGGGAGAGTCAATCACGTCATTAGATGGCAGCAAAAGAGAACTTGAGAGTGAAGATGTTCTTATATGTGACGATAGCAATGCCATTGGAATAGCAGGTGTCATGGGTGGTGAAAATAGCGAGGTCAAAGACAACACCACAGAAATAGT
>JANQHA010000387.1 GCA_028282865.1 Oligoflexales bacterium | reverse complement strand
AAAGTAATGACAAGCTTAAAGGCCTAGTTAACGATAACGGTGATGATAAAAATCAATCAGACACCACCTTTACTCTCAGCGGATTATCAGCAATCGACTATTACATCGAAAATACTGCATCAAACTGTAACTAATCTACAAGGCCCCATTACGGGGCCTTTTATTTAAGCCCAACTACGTAAGCAACCCAAGAGTCACACTCTTCACCAACTTCGGTGCGAGTAAAAACTCCGTCGCCATCGCCATCCTCATCAGTACCTTCCCAATAAACAACGGTCTCTTTAAAGCCGACTTCTTGCATAAGCTCACGTAATTCTGGGATAGTCCAGAGCCTCCAATCGTAGGAAAATACCTTCTTTCTCTTTTTCTCACCTTTACGCTTAAAGTGAATGTAAAATTGAGCCTCATTGGTGACCGGGTCGAAGCTGTCTTGATCCCAAAAATAGCTAAAATCATCATGCTCGGTTTCACTCTCGTTCTCTTCTTGACACTCACTTCCGCCAAAACAATCTAAAATGAACATCCCGTCGCTATTAAGCGTTTTATAGACATTTTTAAAGTAAACTTTAAGCTCTTCACGCTTTTTAAAAAGTGAGTAGGAAAAATTCATCGCATTGACAATATCTGCTTTTGGCAACTTCGGGTTCATGACATCATCGCATAGAATTCTTACTCGTTTTTTTTGCTTAGCAGTTAAGCTCTGATAGGCCGAGTGATTAGCACCATACTCCAAAGGTTCCGGATCGAGATCGACCCCTATACCCTGCTTTTTATTTCCTAATTTAACCCATTCGCAGGTTAGACTATAAGTTCCGCAGAAATCCTCTCGCATGGATATAGCTTTGCGCTTTCGAAGGTCTTTAAATGCTTTATCGATAAACTCGGCATCGGTCTCGGGGGATTGGACAGATTTTAAGTAATATTCGTATTTATCAAATGGCTGCGACGCTGACTTAGATCTTGTCATAAATGATCCTTTGTTAATTGAAAAAACCAGATCTATTTTATATGCTTTTTCCGGTAAAAAACCCAGTGAAATCAGTTCAAAAAAGGAAATCACATGGCTAAATTCACCATCTACCACAATCCAAACTGCAGTAAAAGTCGCGCTACCTTGGAAATCCTGCAGGAGAAACAAGTCGATCTAACTATCGTCGAATACCTGAAGACACCGCCGAGCCTAGCGAAGATCAAGGAATTGTCTGATAAATTAGCCCTAAAACCCTCGGAATTTATCCGAAATAAAGAGGCAACATATACAGA
>JANQHA010000345.1 GCA_028282865.1 Oligoflexales bacterium | reverse complement strand
GAAACAGCTAAAGCCCTCGACTCTAGTGGTGAACACGCTAGCTGTATAGGTGAAGACTCCTGCCGGCATAAAAAGCGCTGCTCCATAACATGCCCAGTGGGGAAAGTAGCTTGGTGTAAAGATTCTTCCTGCGGTGAAAAGCCTAAATGCTGGTGTGCTCGTAAAATAAGATATTCTTCGATATAACCTTGCGACGGCCCCCGCTGTCAATGGCAGGGGTTTTTTCTTCTTTGGCTTAATTATACTCCAGTCCATTGATTCCCTTGGCTGATCCCAGCTTTTGCCTAATTTTGCTAGGTTAATTGTATCCTAAGACTAAACCGATTCATTAATTTTATTGTTTGTTTGATTGGCAGTTGCTTTAAGCTGACAAAATGATTGGGATTTGTTTGAATAGTATCCTGTAAATTAGTTGATTAATGGAGGGGCGTATGGTTGCAAGGTTGATGCTATTTAGTGCTTTGGTGTTTTTCTTTGGGGTCCAAAAGATATCCGCTAAACCCGGGAGTGGTAAAAACTCTATCAACGCTGATAGCCTTGCTGATCAATGGGATCAACTCTTAAAAAAGTACCTAGACCCCAAGACTGGTAGGGTGAACTACATAGGGCTAGACAGTGTCGGTCGTAGTGACCTGGAAAAGCTGCTTTCGGGTTACTCGGCTTTGGATATCGCTCCATTGAGTCAGGATGAGCGCAAGGCTGTATATATAAACCTCTATAATGCTGGGATGATGTATAATCTCCTGCGCTATGTCAGGGAGAAAGAAAAGTATACAGTAGCCGATAAGAAGTTTCTTTCCTTAGAGGTAAATGACATCAGTGTTCCTGGAGGAGATATATGGAACGGCGACTATCGGTTTAAGCTTGCTGGGCATAAGGTGACCCTTAACCATATCGAGCATGGGCTTATCAGAGGCGATAAAAAGGAGCAGTTTCCTGAAGGGCTGACGAGGTTTGTATTAAAAAAGTTAGACCCGCGGATACATGCCGCTGTCAACTGTGCTGCGCTTAGCTGTCCTAGGGTTCGAGAAAAGGCCTACCGTGGTAGCAACATAAATCAGATGCTCGATGAAAATATGAAAGAGTGGTTCGCTAACCCTGAGCAGTTTAAAAAGCTTTCCTCATCAAAACTTCATGCGAACAAGATAGTCTACTGGTATTACCAAGATTTTGATGAGCATGGTAGAAAGGTTCTGAAGCTTAAAGGTGCCGGAGATTACTTGAGCAAGTTTATTTCTGACGAAACTAATGATGGAAAGTGGATGAAGGCTCATTTAAAAAAGAGCTTTAACAACCGAAATAAGTTTTGGGGGTTAAAGGTATCGAATGAGTATTCATTTGAATATGACTGGAAGGTTAATGATCAAAGACAATAAACTATATGGTAGATGGAGCTTATCTTAATGGAGCCAAGTTCAGAAGAGTTTGAGCGTAAAGTAGCTGTGCAAGCGGAGCGAATGGATCGGCTGGTCGGAATGATGGGTCGTCGTTTGGTGGGGCAGAGCCAAGTGTCTCGGGCACTAGTCATTGCTATGGTCGCTCGTGGCCACGTATTACTGGAGGGTTTGCCAGGCCTGGCAAAGACGACCGCTGTTAAGGCGTTAAGTGATTCATCTGATTTAGAGATGAACCGGATTCAGTTCACTCCCGATTTGTTGCCAGCAGATGTTATCGGGACTCAGATTTACGACCCGAAGTCTGGATCCTTTTATGTCAAAAAAGGACCGATTTTTACCAACCTGGTCATAGCTGATGAAATCAACCGGGCTCCCGCGAAGGTTCAGTCAGCATTGCTTGAAGCGATGCAGGAAGGGCAGGTCACCA
>JANQHA010000266.1 GCA_028282865.1 Oligoflexales bacterium | reverse complement strand
CTGGTGATGCCGCGAAGGCCGGGTGGCAAGCTTTTTTGGAGACCTTAGCACTTATCAGCGTCAATTTAGCAGTGCTTAATATGTTTCCGATTCCAGTCTTAGATGGTGGGCAGTTGGTACTGCTTAGCTTAGAAGCCGTCCGTCGACGTAAACTATCAGAAACAGCCATTGAGAATTTTCATAAAATCGGCTTTGTGATGATTTTGGCATTGGTTGTTTTGGCGACTTATAACGACTTGAGCCGTTTTTGGGTTTCTATGTTAAAAAGTGTTTCTGGAGTGTTTCAGTAGTGTCTCTTTGCTTGCTAGTAGATACGACTTTATCAGGAATTATTCTTGGATTATCTGATCTAAATTCTTCGCAACTAATAGGCTATGAAATGGACTCAAACTCTTTTGCAGGGTCTAAGTCGCTTGCTTCAAAGTTTAAGCTGCTCATTGATACTTACAAGGTAGCTCCTTCTGATATTGAAAATGTATGTGTTTCTACGGGCCCAGGTTCATTTACCGGTATTAAGGTTGGGCTTGCATATGTATATGGGCTCATGCGAGGCATGCCTTCAAAGATCTCTGCTACCGGGGTCTCTTCTTTGGCTTTATTCGCTAAAGATATTGCGACTTCTGAGGGCGACGCAGCGGTGTTTCTGCCAGCGACCAAAGTTCGTGGTGCGTTAGCGCTAACTTCAGATCAAAGTGACGTCGCTATTTCTGATATCGATGTTGTTGTCGATGGGTTTAACGACGTTGCACTTAACAGGAAAATTATTCTATTAAAGCCATGGCAGTCATTAGAGGATAAGCTTTCGGGGCTTGGCCTGAATTATCATATATACGATACCGATGTGGTTGCAACCAAGGTCATGCGTGCGATGTCTGATGAAGCAGCGTGTGCTTATAGGGGCGAGAAGTTTAGAAAGAGCCTACCAGCACCTTTTTATTTGCGAAAATCGGCAGCCGAAGAGAAGTTGGTTCAAAGAGGAGTGTAATGATTTATGGTTAGAACTATCAAGCGTCCGGCCCTCGGCGGTGCAGTTTATATCCTTCCCAACCTGTTAACGACCGGTAATATGTTTTTTGGTTTTTTCTCCATGGTTAAGAGTATGCAAGGTGACTTTAAATGGGCAGCT
>JANQHA010000482.1 GCA_028282865.1 Oligoflexales bacterium | reverse complement strand
GCCCAAGATTGCAGGCCCGAGACCTGCTCTCCTTCACCAGTAATCATCGCACCACTGCTCGCTCCTCTTACCCGGCTTTGAATACTAAACTTACTAATGGCAGTAATCGATGCCAGAGCCTCTCCCCTAAAACCCAGAGTTCCGATTTGAAAGAGGTCCTCATCCTGAGATATTTTACTTGTCGCATGACGTTTCAAAGCAATAATCAAATCATCGGGGAGAATACCAACCCCATCATCTATAACGGAAATACGCTCACAGCCGCCCTCTTCAAGCTCCACGATGATTTTACTCGCTCCAGCATCTAGAGCATTTTCGACCAATTCTTTAACGACACTAACGGGCCGGTCAACAACCTCACCTGCGGCAATTTTGTTAATCAACGAATCACTTAATAGCTTAATATCGGACACTATGAAATACCCCTCTCGCCAGCTTGAAAGCCAAATTTTATAATATATACCGCCTCTGGCCCTTATAGCACAGCTTCAGAATACTCAAAACACATTGCACTCATTGATTTTTCTTCCTAGCAACCGAGCAAGCAACCTGACCTGATAACTATTTGCCTAAGTATTTCATATCAATGATTTTTTTGTCTTGCATATCTAATAAACTTGCCTTAAGTAACTCAAGCCAAAGGACAGAGAAAATGGACTCGAGATACCTAACAAGCGCTCAAAAACCCCAGCAACTCCCACCGGAGGACCTGCCTGAAATCGCAGTAATCGGTAGGTCAAACTGTGGGAAATCAAGCCTTATCAATGCGGTGCTTAATAGAAAAGACTTAGCAAGGACAAGCTCTACTCCTGGAAGAACCCAAATGGCCAACTTTTTTCTAGTTAACAGCAAAGATCTAATCGTTGATCTACCTGGATATGGCTTTAGCGCGACTGGTAAGGGTGCGCGAAAGCACTGGCAAGAACTCCTAAACACATATTTCAAGCGAAGGACAATCCGTAACAAACTATTCCTTATGGACATTCGCCGTAACATCAACGAAGAGGACTACGACCTAGCAGCGTTTATGTCAACGCACAGCCCGATTGATTTAGTTCTAACAAAAGCCGATAAACTACCTCAGTCAAAAGTAAAGCCTGCACTAGACAAACACCTTGCCAGCTTTGTATCGCGGGGCGTCGACGTCGCAAGCTCTTTCGTCATTTCAAGCACCAAAAAAAAAGGGATCGAAAAACTTAGATCTTACCTATTCCGCTCGGAAGATTAGTGCGCTACAATCAAATTCGGTTCTCTTCCTATTCACTTTGTAACGAAGCCTAGATGGATCTAACAAAACCAAAAACCAAAGGAATTATGTTTGCCCTTGTTACAGGGATGTTAATTGGCTTGATGGGGTTCTTTGTTCATAAAGCCAAAGGCGATCATCAATTCCTGGAAGTATTGCTTCATCGATCGACTTTACTTTGTCTGGTTCTATTACCGTTTGCGATAAAAAATGCTCCTTCGCTACTAAAACGAGAATCTTTGTTCATATGGCCTCGGTGTATCTTCGGGTGTGCGGCAATGCTATGCTTTTTCCTAACTTTACAGAGCACCCATGTCGGGACCGCCATCTTACTTGCAAACCTATCTCCTGTCTTAGTCATTATACTTGGCATCCTCCTACTAAAAGAGGAATTCAATATCAAAGCGCTTTGGGGTTCGGCACTCATCATAGCTGCCGTGGTATTGCTAGGTAGACCCGATTCAGCCGTACTTTCTCTCAATGTCATATTGATAGGTATACTCGGGTCACTTTTAAAAACCTTCGCATTTCTCTCGCTTAGAAAAGCGGCGACAAAGCTGAATCCTTACCTAATCGTATGGATGCTTTCTTTTGTAGTTTTGGTTACTATTTTGCTACTAGGAGCCAACCCGATGAAACTAGCACAAAACTGGAATAAGCCAATCCTTTTAAAAATATCCATTATAAGTTTACTCATGCAGATAAGCCTGACCTACGCTTACAGGTACATCGAAGCTTCTTTTGCTGTAGTTCTAATATTGACCAGCGCATTTTGGGGAATGATATGCGAGATCATTTTCTTAGGCTACAGACCGACTGCAGCAGAGCTTATATTTTGCAGCTGCCTCATCGCAGGAATCATCATCGTAAACAAATCAAAAAGAACGATTAAAGACCTTCCAGTACCTGGTAGTTAGAACCGAAAGGCAACTCCAACACGTGGCACAAAATCAAAAAGATCGACTTCGGCCCGCAATGCGAGGTTATCCTGAAAGTTATAAAAACCACCAGCTGTCATCGACACACTGGGAAAAATCTCATCATCATCGTCATCAGAAATCCTTCTTATCTGGAGCCCTGGAGAACCAAAAACAGTCCAGTCGGGATGTAAATGGAAATCCCAGCGCATATTACCAGTCAAATAAAGCACTGGATCATCGAGGTAGCGACCAGTAAACACACCCGCCTCTGCCGACACTGAATCATTCAGGGCTCTAATAAACCCATCAGGGGCTAACTCGATCGAAGCCTTGACGCCGACCTGGTCCGGAACCGGTAATAACAGCCGCGATACTCCCACCATCGGAGATATAACGGTATCTGCCATAGGAGACTCATCACTCCTAAGAAAATGCTCTCGTACTGTCGTCCGGCCTCGAGCAAATAAATTAATTGTCCATAGCCCACAGAATAAAATAATAATATGCTTCACGGTATCTCCAACCCTCTTTAGTATCCGATACCGCAATCTAGCATAATTTGGTTAGAGGAGACTATTTGAAATTTCACCCGTCCTTAGTAAATGGTATTCGCATTAGTTTGGGCATTCTATCGTATTTTATTGAGGTGATTCAAGGTGTGCAGGCTTGGGCATTTTTTTTACGAAGTCAAGTATAGTAGGACCTGCGTAGCTAAATAAGGGGTCTCGCTGTATAGCATAATATGTATAGTTTGCGTCAACCCCCCTTGACTTAAACATAGTATTAGTCGCTTCGTCCAGAAACTTAGTAGCCACATGAGCGTTATAGAGTCTTTCCCACACTTTATTTGCATCTGGACTGTGAGCTGACGCTGTGACTAATGGTTTTTTAAAATGTATTTCCAAATAAGCAGCAGCAGCTAAATAAAGAATACTCCCCATTCCTTTCCCGTGGAACTCTTCAACCATCGCAACATCGACAGAAAAGAAAGGGTCAAGTGAGTCAGTCATTTGGTGAGCATCCACATCACCTTTATCAGCTTTCCATGTAAGCAAACGCCCTATTTCACTATTTTTATATTTTAAAGAAAACTTAAATCCTCCATTTTCAACCTTGCTTACTTGAAAAGAAATTTCATCTAATGAATACCCGTTTTTTATCGACAAATTAACCAGAGGAAAAACAGATGGATTTCGAAAATACCTCAATACCGTACATTGGTCGATCACATTTGATAACACATTGAATGGAGTTATCAATAAGGCTATCAGGCCAATTTTTATCAAAAAAGAAATCACACCCGACCCTGACGCTAACATAAAAAACATCGCAAACTTCAAGACAGCTTTAATCTTTAGTTATTTATATGATAAAAAATTTGGCGCTAACCCGTTAGTTTAACTCTAGGCTCTACAAATCTGAAACCACACCAATCTCGGCTTGCTCGCGTAAAACTTTCATCACGATATGCCAAAGTATCTTGCGATCTTCTTCATTTACATGACGCATCAATGTGCCTAAGCGGTGAGCTAACAGCCCGGCGATATCTCTCGCGTCTACTTCATCGTCAATATGCTTTAAGATAACTGAGTCGATCTCATCGGCGATCTTAAGCATCCGCAGCGCCTCTTTATCGACCTTACCGTCCTTATTTTTCTTACATTCAAAGGGGATCAATTTTCCCATGCCTGCCCCTCCTAGCCCTATTGGTTCGTTAAGACCTTAAATAAATTATATCATAATCATAAAATAACTATGTAATGGTTAGGGGTTTTATTCCAGGCATGGGCCTGAAACAGCCACCTTTCATTAGTTATTTCATAGATTTATTGATATATTCAGCAGTCGAAGTCGGATTACCACGCGGGATGACCAGTAGTTAAAGGGAGTTGCAATGACCACGAAGTACGATTTAGCAGTGATAGGATCAGGACCAGGTGGCGAAGTAGGAGCGATTAGAGCGGCACAACTGGGCCTTAAGGTAGCACTAATTGAAAAATCTAAGCACCTTGGTGGTACTTGCTTAAACGTCGGATGCATTCCTACTAAAGCCCTTCTTCAAGCCGCGACCACTTACGACAAACTAAAGCACGCCGAAGAACAAGGGTTTAAAACCGGCACCATTGAGTACCAATGGGATCAGATCATGGCGCGTAAAGAAGGAATCGTCGACCAGCAGCGCAAGGGCCTAAGGTTCTTGATGAAGAAAAATAAAATTGATACCTACGAAGGTCATGGCAGGTTCAAAGACCGCACCCATATTGGAATCACCGATGCTGGCGGTAAAGAAACTGTCATCGAAGCGAAACATACGCTCATAGCAACTGGTTCACGGGTCAGAGAGTTTTCTTTTGCACCCTCTAACGACAAAAATATTATGACTTCAGACACGATTCTATTTATTAAAGAAGTCCCTAAGACATTAGCAGTCGTCGGTGGTGGTGTCGTGGGCACTGAATTTGCTTCACTATTTGCGCGGTTTGGTTGTGAGGTCACGATAGTGGAGCTTGCACCGCAAATCATTCCTTTTGAGGATGCCGAGACCGTTAAAGAGCTAACTAGGTCTCTCAAGAAGCAAGGAATTAAGATCGAAACAGCTACCAAGCTCACTAAGCTGGACGAGAAAGGCTCTCATGTTGAACTAACAGTCGAAGGTCAAAAACCCAGAAAGTTCGACAAAGTATTACTATCTATCGGACGCGAGCCGGTAACTCAAGACTTGGGCCTTGATAAAATTGGCTTAAAGACTGAAGACGGAGGCTTTATTAATACCGACGAGCATTACCGAACAACAACTGCAAATATTTTTGCTATTGGCGATGTTCTTAAAACTCCGGCCCTTGCTCACACAGCATCTGCAGAGGCACTTCATGCAGTCGAAGTAATCGCTGGTCATCACCCACCAGTGATCGACTACGCTTGCAATCCTAACGCAATATATAGTTACCCAGAGATCGCAAGCATCGGCGATACAGAGGCAAAGCTAAAGGAGAAAGGAACCGAGTATAAGGTCGCAAAATTCCCATTTGCACCAATGGCCAAAGCAAAAATTGAAGGTATGACTGAAGGCTTTATAAAAATACTTTTTGAGCCTAAATACCGCGAAATATTGGGGGTTCATATCGTCCATGCAAAAGCTACGGAGATGATCGGCGAGTTTGTTCTAGGCAAAGTGTTAGAGACGACAGTGGACGAAATCGGCTTTGCAATTCACCCACACCCGACCTTATCAGAAACAATCATGGAGACTGCTCACGCCGCCGTCGGCGGTCCCATACACATGTAGGGCTGGTTAGTATTACTAGAGAGATATGATTTAAGTAAGAGGATAAAAGTTTCATGACGGACAAATTAGAAGAAGTGCTCATGCCTTCTATGGGAGAGGGTGTCAACGAGGCTACGCTAGTAAAGTGGCTAAAAAATGTCGGAGACAAAGTCGAAAAGAATGAGGCATTGCTTGAGGTTTCTACCGACAAAGTTGACACTGAGATCACCTCTCCTCATAGCGGTTTCCTTATAAAGACCTACGCCAAAGAACAAGATACTGTCATGGTGAACAATATCATTGCGTATATCAGTGAGTCTGCGGACGCCAAGGCACCAGATACAGTCGCCGCGCCTACACCGTCGTCACCAGCCAGCGTTGAATCGAGTACTGCTCCCTCAAGTCAGGCACCGTTGACAACCCCACCACCTGCCTCACACGCACCTATCATGTCACAAAATGGGCCTATCAGAACATCGCCGTTGGTTCGTAAGATGGCTAGAGATATGAATTTAAACCTAGCTGCAGTAGCTGGTCGTGGGCTTAATGGTCGCATCACTAAGCCAGATGTACTGAATTTCATCGGTAAGATTGGCGGTCAAATTCAGCAACCGCAAGCTACAGCTGCTATGTCAACCAGCGCCTCACTAGCAACTGAGAAGCAAGGTGGCAAAGAATACTTAGATGGAGTCGAGGTTCGTCGAGAGCCAATGACTAAGATGCGCCAACTCATCGCTGATCACATGGTACAGTCGGTTCAGACCTCTCCACATGTCACCACTACATTTGAGATGGACCTAGGGAATATAGTCAAGCAAAGGGAGCAAAATAAGGAAGCATTTAAAAGAGAGCATAACTTTAACCTCACCTACACACATTTTCTCGCCCATGCCACTGTGCAGGCGATCAAAAAGAATATGGTAGTAAACGTCTCAGTCGATCACCATGATGTATTGTGGAAAGATGACATCAACCTAGGAATCGCAGTAGCACTTGAATCAGGACTGATCGTCCCAGTTGTTAAACAAAGCAATGACCTTAGCCTGAGCGAGTTGGCCTATAAAATAAACGACCTAGTAACCCGAGCGCGCGGTAAAAAGCTCAAACCCGACGAAGTGCAAGGCGGAACTTTTTCAATCACTAACCCCGGGCTTTATGGCAGTTTAAACTCAAACCCAATCATCAATCAACCGCAGGTAGCAATTTTAAACGTTGGAGCAATTATCAAAAGGCCTGTAGTCATAAACGACGACATTGCCATTAGACCGTTGATTCAAATTGGTCTGACATTTGATCACCGGGTGGTAGATGGCGAAGGTGGCGCTAAGTATCTGGCAGACTTAAAAGAAATCATTGAGGGCTACGAAGCTAAGCTTTAGATAACTTAAGCTTTTCAATAGATTCTTTGAAGTTACTCATGCTTTGATTGCTAGAAAAAGTCAAATCAGCCTAAAAATATTAGTTAGTTTGTCCGAGGTATAGCCATAACAATAAGTCTTAGGAATTATGGAATGGCAGGCCAAAACCTTGTTCTAAAAGAGAACGAACCACTATTCAAAGAAGGCGATGAAGCCGATGGAATGTTTATCGTTCGCAAAGGCGAGATCGTCGTATTCTTAGAAAAAGACGGCAACGAGGTTAAACTAGCCAAAGTCGGCGCTGGCGGAATGA
>JANQHA010000119.1 GCA_028282865.1 Oligoflexales bacterium | reverse complement strand
CGCCTCAGTCCGCGCTGCTTCGGCTTGCTTGAGGGTTTCACGCTCCTCCGCGCTAATCACTCCAGCATTGAAGGCCTCTTCAACCAAACGAGTTGGTCTGCCTTTGGGCAGTTTATTTGCCCTAACAGCGGCAGATATTTTCTTGAGAATCACTTCCGCCTCATAAACCAATTTAAAGGCTTTTCCTATGATATGATGCGGGTCACTCTCAGCTGTAGGCTCAAATAAACTACTAGTCACAATCGAATTTCGATAGGCCCCAGGCTTCATCATGCCCGCCACTATTTGATGACCAAGCTCATCTGAAGGAGTTGGACTAAACCGGTTAAGTCTTGACCACAAAGCAATAGGACCGCCGAAAAACTGTTTTAACACCGGTGCCTCGAAGTTCGCAAAAATCCCGTCGAATGCCTCTTGAATTTGCGCGAAAGAATACTCCATACTCCACTGCAGAACCGCTTCATGCTCTTTCTTGCTGCCTTCAGCAATAAAACGCTTCAGGGTCGCCGAGCTATAATACATCCAAATCAAAATATCGGCATAACGACCTGTGAGCTTCTCTTTAAACTTTAATTTACCGCCCAAAGTTCCCATCGCAATATCGGCCAAAATTGAAAATGAAGCAGATGCCCATGCTAGCTTACGATAATATTTAGCCGTGACCCCACTAGGAGTGGAGGCCAACCAACCACGAGTTAAGCTGAGCACAAACGAGCGGCAGGTATTTCGAACGACGTAACCAATATGCCCCCAAAACGCTTTATCAAAACCACGAACATCGTTGTTCATCACTGCGTTAAGCTCGTTATAAGCGAAAGGGTGGCAACGGATCGCACCTTGGCCAAAGATAATCATAGTTCGGGTAAGGATGTTTGCTCCCTCAACAGTGATACCGATTGGATTTGAAATATAAGTATTTGCAATAGTGTTTCGCGGCCCGCGGGAAATAGCTGCACCACCTAATACATCCATCGCATCGTTGATGCAAACTCGGCCTAACTCGGTAGAATTGTATTTTGCGATCGCGGAAACAACAGCCGGCTTGACTCCTCCGTCTACCGCACCACAAGTAAAGACCCTTGCGGCCTCAGACATATATGCAATACCAACCATCCGCGCTAGCTTTTCCTCAACCCCCTCAAATTTGCCTATAGGAATTCCAAACTGCCTTCGAATAACCGAATAGGCGGTAGCAATGCCAGCGACATGCTTAACTAAAGCGGTGCTTTGCGCCGGCAGAGATATAGATCGGCCTGCAGCTAAAGACTCCATAAGCATCCGCCAGCCTTTACCAGCACCGCCGACTCCGCCAATGATTTGATCAACAGAAACCACCACATCTGTCCCAGTAGTTGGGCAGTTATAAAAAGGAATGCCCATCGCATTATGGCGCTTACCTAAAACCACCCCTTTGGTACTAGAAGGAACCAAAATACAGGTAATTCCTACATTCTCTTCAGTTCCCAGTAAGTTATCAGGGTCTTTTAACTGAACCGCTAAGCCAATAAGGGTCGAAACCGCCGCCAAAGTAATGTAGCGTTTTTCCCAATTAAGCCGAATGTATAACTTGCCATCATCGCCTTTAAAGACGACGCCGTTTGATTGAATAGAACCAGCGTCCGATCCAGCGGTAGGTTCGGTCAAGGCAAAGCAAGGGATTTCTTCACCAGAAGCTAATCGTGGCAGATAATAATCCTTCTGCTCTTTAGTACCATAATGATTCAATAACTCCGCGGGACCTAAAGAATTCGGCACCATCACGGTTATTCCTAGTGGAATACTACGAGCAGAAAGTTTGCCAACGACCTCACTTTGAGCAATTGCAGAAAAAGCTTTGCCGCCGTACTCTTTAGGAACAATAAGTCCTAAAAACTTTTCTTTTTTTATAAAGTCCCATACATTTTGGGGTAAATCACCGTTTTTGAAGACCTCCCAGTCTTGTACCATTGCGCAGAGTTCTTCGCATGGACCATCTAAAAAGTCCTGTTCTTCTTGTGAGCACTGTGAGTACTTTTCTGCATTGATTTTATTGAAATCTGGTTTACCTGAAAACAACTCACCTTCTACCCAGGTTGCCCCGGCCTCTAAGGCGGTTTTTTCAGTTTCAGAGATCACCGGTAAAAAGTTCAGCGCTTTCATAGTCTTTACGATGACCGACGATACTAGCAGGCTCCTAAGCACTGGAACATTAAAAATAAATAAGATTGCTGCAACCGAAATGATGATAGCATGAGGAATCCCGTATCCCCACATCGCAGCAACAATCGCGGCGCTCCATAAAAAAAACGGTGCACCGGTAAACCCGAGTGTAATTATCACTAATAATTCAACCGCGATACATAACCCTAGTGAATATTCCGACAAAATACCGTACCATGACATATTTAGACCCCTTAGTGTTGTCACTATGCTAAAAATTATACGCCTCTATGAGGCTATTTGTCATCTGCTATAGAAAAAAGCTAACCGACACGGAGCGAAGTATATGCCATATAAACTTTTAATTACAGCAGCTCTTTCAATATTTTTTTTCACTATGCCAAGTTTAGCTAAATTTAAATTAAATACACCTATCGGGAAAATCACAATATCTGGCCAAGATGGCGGATTAGTATCAAATTCTAAGCCCTGGTCCACTACCTCTCTAAAAGGCAAGACAACCGTCCTATTTTATGTCGACCCAGACTTGTCTGAGTTAACAAATGATGTAAGCGATGCTTTAAAAAGGGAGCAGTTCCCAAAGAACAGTCTGCACTCAGTTGCAATAATAAATGCTTCAGCGACTTGGTTACCTAACTTTGCAATAAAGTCTCACTTAGAAAATAAGCAAGAAGAGTTTCCTTCGACGGTTTACGTTTTAGATCTTAAAAAAGTTCTAGTTAAAAAGTGGGGGCTTGAAGATGAAAACACCGTTGTTCTAGCTATCAGTAAAACAGGCAAGGGTTTATTCAAAGCTAGTGGAAGGCTTTCAAACAACCAGATTAATCAGCTGATTAACTTACTTAAAAAAGATATCGCTCAAAAGAGTTAGTGCTCACTCAACTTCTGAGGCAAATTCTTCAACAATTTTGGCTTTATCTTCTCTCCATTACAGCTTATCTAAATCAACCCTAACTCATTGTTCAATAAGTATAGCGTTCTTCAGGTTCTTCAACCGGAATCCGACCAACTCCAAGCTCCAAACCGCTAACTCTCCTGACGAGCTATCCAACACCAAAATGTATTTTTTCCCACTGGAAGTGAATGCGCCATACGCAAAGACCGCATGTGTTTTAGAACCAGCTGCGGGTTTTAATCCTCCGAAAACTGTTGAGATCTTGCCTGTTTC
>JANQHA010000099.1 GCA_028282865.1 Oligoflexales bacterium | reverse complement strand
CGACTTATCACGACTCAGTTTTGGAGAGGCATAGAGACCGCCTGACTAGAGCCAACGAATTTGGTGCCCAAGCCGCCTACGAGGCAATACTTGACAGTGGCTTAATTGGGCACATTAAGCCTCAGCGCCTTGGAACCGCCATGGGCACTGGCATAGGCGTGATCCGGCCACTAGATATATTAAGCACACTCAAAGGTTACGATTTGGGTGGAGGCTCCGACCAAATCGCCGGATATCTAGAGCGGAACAAACCAACCCGCGACGTGCTGGAATTAAACCACCCAAACCTATTGGCAAATACGATTAGCTCCAGATGGGATGCTCGCGGCTTTTCTACAACTACCAGTACAGCTTGTGCCGCCGGTGCCCAAGCGATTGGCTACGGTTACAAAGCAGTTCGACATGGTCAAGTAGATGCTGCGATAGTCGGTGGAGCTGACTCGTTATCAGGTGAGCTACTACATGCAGGTTTTTGTTTGTTAGGCGTGCTCAGCACAAATACCGAGGAACCCAAAACAGCTTCGAGGCCTTTCGATAAATTAAGAAACGGCTTTGTCGCTGGCGAAGGGGCCGGTGTCCTTGTTTTAGAACGAGAAGACCTCGCAACTGCCCGCGGAGCCCAAATTTATGGGGTGCTTAGTGGCTACGGCGAATCAGAAAACGCCTATAGAATGACAGACCTCCCAGAAGATGGCCGTGGTGCGATTCATTCAATGACCACAGCGTTAAAGGATTCTTGTATGGGCCCGGATCAAATCACTTATATTAATGCCCACGGCACCTCTACTGAACAAAATGATCGTGTTGAGATTCAAGCGATTCAAGAGGTTTTCTACAGAAACAATGCCGAGCCTTGGGTAGGCTCCACCAAATCGATGCTAGGTCACGGAATTGCCGCTGCTGGTGCCATCGAAGCAGCACTTTGCTGCTTAAGTCTCAGAGATCAAAAAATACCGCCAACCATAAATTTAAGTCAACCTATAGGCGACAGCGGCATTCGCTTCGCGCCCGCCGTTGGTACCGGAGCTAAAGTCAATGCAGTCCTATCAAATTCATTTGGTTTTGGCGGCACCAATGCCTCGATCATTTTTAGGGAGCACACGTCATGAGTCGAGCTGTCATCACAGGAGTTGGATTAGCCACCCCGATCAGTCATAGCTTTAGCTCATTGGCAAGTGCTTTGGTTGAGGGCTACTGTGGCATTAAACCGATAGACTTGTACAACACCACAGGATGCAGCATCAGCTATGCAGGTCAATGCATGCAACTCGATACTTTAGACATCCCGAACAAAAAAATTAAAAAGCTACTCAATCGCAAAGACTTATTAAACGTCCTCGCAGCAACCTCAGCTATGAGCCACTCGGGCTTCTTAGACCAAAAGGATGACCTAGACCCGCTAAGAGGAGGGGTTTTTGTAGGTTCCTGCAGCACTCAAATCGATGATTTTAGTCCATACTTCGAAAGCGCTCTAGACTGCATAGGAGAAAATAATGAAAGCTTTAACAGCAGTAAATTTGGCAGCGAGTGTTTAGAAAGAATCAACCCCCTCGCCGCGATGAAAGTCCTGATGAATGGCGGCCTCGCCCATATCTCTCAGCTATTTAACGCGCAGGGAGTGAATGGCAACATCATCAATGGTGATACGTCAGGCCTAGAAGCCATCATTGCAGCTTGCCAGGCTATCGAAAGACAAGAAGCCGATTGGTGCATCGCAGGGGCAGTAAGTGCGCCTATCGAGCCATTTCAAATGAGCCAAGCCTTTCATTCCGGGCTGCTTGCCCAGCAAGAACATGCATCTGAAAGCCTTTCGTCATTGATCAGACCATATAGCAATGACCCGCATGGAACTTGTTTAGGAGAAGGAGCAGTCTACTTCATCATTGAAAATGAAGACCATGCCAAGCAAAGAAATGCAAAGCGGTTTGGTAGCATTTTAGGTTACGGACTCTCTAACAATGGAAACCAAGCAATAGAACCCGACATTCACAACCCTGCGTTGGTTTCCGCGATCAAATCCTCGTACGATCAAGCATGCTTGACTGCAAAAAGACTGAGTTTAATTGGAGGGCAAGGCAATGGAACTTACCTGGATAAAATAGAGCAACTAAGTTTTGAAAAGGCCCTAGGTCCAAACGATATACCTGTGATTTGTACTTCGCCACTTACTGGCTATCTTAGGGAAGCCAACGGACCTTTTACAATAGCAGCTGCTCTTTCCTGTTTTAATCAGGGAGTGCTTCCGCAGTCGCTAACCCAGCAAAAAAGCAATAACGAAGCCTTGGATTTTAGCAGAAAAAATTGTTTGGTAGCTACGCAAAGTACAGAAGGGCCGACAGCAGCGGCTGTGGTGAGTTCATAGTTTTTTCCGAAAAAACAAGAAACGAGTTCTGCTCTCCAGGTATAAACTTAAAGATATTTTTGGTAGGATAATGGTGTTGATTTTAATCAGGGTAGAAATGAAATGATTTATAAAGAAACGCACCTTAATTACAAGTATCTATATAAAGTTAATCTTATAAGATTAATATCGATTATATACATCACCCTAACCCCAACGAACTTAACTGGAACTCCTGAAGTCCTTTGCTCAAAAGCAGCTAATGCGTCAAGTTGTGCATCATTGCAAAAAGCAGCGACCATGGGTTTTTTTACAGGAAAAACTATACTTGGTGATTGCTCAAAAAGATTCAGATTAGATAAACAGACGATTGAAGACCTTGACCTTTTAGAAACCATCTTCCCAATAATTAAAACCTCTGCCCTGACTAGCTTCGGAGTAAAACATTTAAAGTGGCAATTAACTAACCCTAGTCTAGATAGTTCTGATATAACAGCAAGACAATCCGCTGTGAAAGAGTTAGTAGCAAGAAGTGATTTACGCAATCCAATAGTTAAGCTCTTCGAAAGAATTCGCGAGCGAGAACAAGCCTCTAGATCAATCATATCTCATGTTAAACACCTCAGACGTCCAACTCGGCCATCGAGCCACGTTTTTTTTCGATCTTTAAATTATGGACTACCCATAGTAGCCTACGGGTTGACGGGGTTGGGCGCAATGACGGGAGAAGGCATAACTCTACTTCCTTTGCTCATATTTGGCGGTCATAACTTCCGACTCCAACAGGAAATCCGGAAGAAGATAGCTACCTTCAAGGACGTCTTTCGCGCTGCATCTAAGACAGCAAAGTTGTTAATGTCTAGCGAATCCCTTTATCTGCAACAAATCGGGCACCTCCTAAACGCGGTCAATGACCCCAAACATTCGTTAGAAATTAAGGGAACCTCAGATTTCACAAGGCGATTGATTGTTGATCCACCTGTATTAGCGCGAGCTCTTGACACTTTGTTTATCAGCAATTTTTCCCTTCCAAAGCAAAGTGATCGCATTAAAAACAACCTCTACAAGATAGCCATGATTGGCTCAGCGCTAGCCGAACTAGAAGTTTTCCTTTCCCTCGGCAACCTATCGACGCAGCCAGGATGGATCTTCCCAAAAC
>JANQHA010000475.1 GCA_028282865.1 Oligoflexales bacterium | reverse complement strand
GTACTTCGCTTTTACTGATTGTGCTTTCACACTCGACTCCTCAATACGAACCTTGCAAGCCCATAACACCAAGGTAGACAAAGAAATAATTAAAACGGCTACTCTCTTTCTTATATACATCTGATAACTCCCCCTAATAGTTTTAAAAACACACTAAAGATTACCATGCCCTTCCAGAACTGGCGATTTAGTACAGTTAAACCTTATTTTAATAGGCTATCATACGAAAAATAATTGGCAAGTTTTGTCCAAAGCAGAATTAAAATCAGTACTCACAACTACTTGAGTTGCTGAAAACCTGGGTCCAGGCGTACCCGAGCCGATGGATACCGGTGCAGTTATAATCTCCTTGCATGAGCTCACGATGTGCCCATGAATCATGCCATCCTTGGATCGCTGCTTCAATAGTGCCTGGACCGTAAAAAGCGATCTCAGGGTAACCTGCATTAGTGTGATGACCAGATACTTGCGCTTGGTTTTGTGGTGGGTTATTCGGTGCGGCAACTTCAACTAACTCTCTACTCAACCGCATAGCGCTCAGGTTATACTTTGCACGATATGCATTAAATTGCCGCATGTACTCATTCACATCGACTTCGTTTCCTGCGACAACGCCATTATAAACGTCGTTATCGTTACTATCATTATTATCATTGTAATCCTCGTAGGTATCGTTCGAGGTATTATTATCGAAATTATCTGTCGAGTCATAGTTGTCTTGAATATGTGGTAAAGTATCTAAGCCTTGAGGGTAGTGTCTCCCCCCGTTTGAATTAGTATTACCTAGGACCACAGTGGTACCACTAGCAGTCTGCATAACTCTCATAGTCAAACTTTTCTGAGAGCGATTTGAAAAGGTAGCATTTGCGGTTACCACATCACCATTGGTGAACTGAAACTTACCAGTATGCCAAGATTTGACATTTCCGTTCAATGGATGAGTTTGAAGCCCAGCATATGAAGAGCTATTTATCTTAAAAACAACCCGAGTTAAAGATCGATTCGAAACTACGTGAATACGACCTTGATAAAAGGTTCCTTTCAGGCTCTCACTACCTACATAGTCGGTACCAGTACTTCCCGATTTATCAAACTCCACAGTACGCGGGTTTTCACAGGCCATATTTACCCCAAATAACAAGGCCAGTAGCAACGTATGTATTTGTAATACCTTCATGAAACGAATCTCCCTAGGTAATATTTGCAAAATGCATACCCTGGGAGGAGCGCGAAGACTCGCCATGAATTAACGTAACTATATAATATTATTTATTTTTTTGATCTACCAAGAGGAGGCTTTTGAGCTTCGCCTGTTAAAAAACTTACACTGACAAATAGTTAGACATTTATAGTTACCGACATAAAGCTAATACCTAGGACGAAAATTTGTCAGTTCAAAAATGAGAAATTTTCTCCCAGAGGTTGAGGAAAAACCTAAATAAAAGCCCAGGTCCTCTGCAAAACCTGGGCTTTTTTATATTCCAAAAAAATTTATTTACTTAGGTGGCACTACAGCGACTGGGATGCTCACACTCACGTCATTAGATGAGACCTTAACAGTGGTTCTTAGTTCGTATCCGGCGTTCTTGAATTTCGCTGGGCTAGCCACTTGGAATAGGTATACATCGTCCGAAGATTGCGGAAGCTTAGTAACTGTCACTGCTTCTTGGGCAGTTCCGATGACAGCTTCAAAGTCTATATTTTGGAACGCTTCGCTGATCGGTCTATCCTCTGGAATGATGTTGAAGCTCTCTGCGGCCATAAACACCGGTTCTTTTGTTGAGACGTTAGTAAAGGTCTGGTTTACGTTCGAAGACGATGGCTTCGCTTTGGCAAGAACAGTGGGTTTACCATCTTTGATTGTGTAGTG
>JANQHA010000026.1 GCA_028282865.1 Oligoflexales bacterium | reverse complement strand
AGGGAATCGGCTAAGCTTGAAGTACCAGGGCGGGCATAGGGTGCAATGGGAATAGATCCGATGCTTAAAATTACTTCGGAGAGCGAATCGGTTGGTATTTCTTTTTGTTCTGGGTGACTAATGGACCAAGCTATCGCATTTGGCGGATGTGCATGGATTACAGCCCTGGCAGTGGGGCAGTTTAGGAAAACTTCTAGGTGCATTAAGCTTTCAGTTGACGCGTTGCCTTTGATCGGCTTGTTATTTATATCTATAATGCAATATTCGTTTGCTGAAAGAAAAGCTTTGTTCCTGCCTCTTGGGGTGATAAGAATGCGTTCATTGTCCAAGCGGTAGCTTAGATTGCCATCGCCAGCGGCAAGCATGTTTTTTGAGTTTAACATTTTGCAAAGCTGAATCATCTGTTGAAAAATCTCGGTTTCGATCATCAATCTCATAGCTCCATAACTAACCAGTCAGTTGGTCTGTACCTACATATACCTTTTTGTCATAGAATTTGTCATTACTGCGATTTCGCAAAGACGTCTAATTACTCCAGGCAGTTTAAAGAGGCTTATTTTTCTAGGCTTTATAGTGAGTTAGAAGCTTGGTTGTCCACTATCAAGGATCTGCGAATCGGATCTATTTTTATCGGTGGTGGTACCCCCAGCATTTTCGTTGACGAATATGAGCGTTTATTTGAGTTACTAGAGGGTTATATAGACGGTGATATTGAGATTACTTTGGAAGCAAACCCGAATGATCTGACCACTAGCCGGCTTAGTGGTTGGAGGGAGCTGGGTTTTAACAGAATCTCTTTAGGAGTCCAGACCTTTGATAAGCAAGGTCTGTTAGCCCTCACAAGAGAACACTCTAGAAAAGAAGCGATTGATTCGATTGACCTAGCAAAAGGGCACTTTAAAAATATTAATGTCGACCTTATATATGGCTGGCATGAACAAAGCGTAGATCAATGGAGAGAGGACCTTAGAGTCATTGGCGATCTGTCACCAAACCATCTATCGCTTTATCTACTAGATTATTCCGGAAAGACGCCTTTTTCTAGGTTGCAGCGCTCCGGCCAGATCGGGCAGGAGAGTTCAGAGTACTTAGAGAAGCTTTATTTAGAAGCGTGCAAGGCTTTGAGGGAGGAGGGGTTTGACCATGAGGAGGTCTCTAACTGGTCTAAGCCCGGATTTTCTTGCCATCATAACTGGATTTATTGGCAGATGAAGCCATATCTTGCCGTTGGAGCTGGCTCTCACGGGTATCTTGATAACTGCTCTATAGGAACCAGGTATTCGTATCCTTCGTCTCTGTTAGGTTTCGTGCAGTCACCGAGGATTGACCTTGATTTTAGAACGCTGGATCATTGGCTAATGGAATACACTACGACTTCTTTACGAACAAAAAAAGGTGTTTTACTCGATAAGATATTTGATAAGACCGGCTGCTCTTTTGCACCTTCTTCGGTCGTGACCACAGCAATAGATCGGGGCCTAATCAAAGTCGATGGCAATCAGTTGACTCTAGTCGAGGCAGAGTGGTTTCGAGAAAATGCCTGGAGCTTTGAGGTTTATCGCTGCTTCAATCAAGTTCACTCTGAGTCTATTGCTTGCTGCAGACCGCAGTAGGTCCGGAAACTAAAAATAAGTTACCTTGCTACCCTAAAACCTAATGCACTATTGGTGGAAACTTTGCCATCTATGATCGCTCGTTTGGTAGGTGTCATGACTGTTTCGCAGCTATTAAATGCACCACCCCGAATGACTGGGATTATGCCTGCACTTCTAGGGTCTACTACTGGTTCCTGTGGGTAGAGCTGATGGAAGTCTGCGACGTGCTCCCAAACATTTCCGATCATGTCATGCAGTCCATACCCATTTGCAGCTCGTTTTCCGACAGGTTGGGTTTGGCCGCCAGAGTTTCCTTTATGCAAAACGTGGTTGGCGATCCACTGAGCGTCTAAATACTGCGAGTGTTTGCCAGGACCTTTAGCGGCTCGTTCCCACTCTGCTTCTGTTGCTAGCCGAAAAGGTTTATCGTTATTGTTCATATTAAAAGCTTGAATAAATTTCTCAGCATCAAGTTTTGATACAGAATCTACGGGGCAGTTAGGGCAGAATAGTGTTGTTCCATTGATGGTTATAGGTGAAACACCTGGTTCAGCATACTCTGCTTTATTAAAGTATGACGGGTTATGCTGCATGACTAAAAAGTACTGTAGCTGAGTAACAGGGTGTTTTTGCAACTTGTATTCCTTCGATATTTTAACCTCATGCACCCTTTCGTCGCTTTCTC
>JANQHA010000472.1 GCA_028282865.1 Oligoflexales bacterium | reverse complement strand
GCTGTTAGCGTCAAAAGTGGTGCTAGAGTTAACCGATCCACCGAGATTATCGGCGATACATCCTGTCGACCAACTGCCAATTAGACTTCGATCTAAGGTAGAGTCAAGCGAAGGCTTTGGTTGTGAGCTTGATGATTTCTCACTCTTACAGGCTGTGCCTAAACTTATTGTATATGCGCTTACTATAGCTAATAGTACTTTCATGCTGTGTCTCCCATGAAAGAATGATCGGTATAAGCGGGTCGAAAGTTGAAGAAATCTATAAATAGCTAACTTTAACTAATTGATTATTAGGTTTTTTTCGAGATTTTTGACATAAACCCTAGCTTTACACTGGCCTTAGCTTCAAGTTTAGCTGGTGTTGCGAGTCTTTTAAATCAGACGGTAAATGCTTTTTAATCGTATCAATAAGGGCATCATGGATGTTTTTTTTGATTTGAGAACGGTGCGTAACTAATGCCACTTCTCTGTAAGGGGTAATGTCTGAGAACTCTTTGATGTTGTTACTAATGGGTTTTTTATTTAGTTGCTTCACTGAAAGTAGCGGAAGTATTGTAAAGAACTGGTCAGATTGAATGATGTTAACAAGGGTCGCCAAGCTGCCTGCTTCAAAACTAAGATTGCTATGAGACGGCATCTGAGACATTGCGCACAGATCAAGGACCTGATGGCGTAAGCAGTGTTCCTCTTGAAGCAAAACTAGGCGCTCCAGTGGTAACCGCTTTGAATGGATATCATCTTCCATCTCTAGAAGGTCAGAGTGGAAAACATATAGGGGCTCATCGAAGATTTTCATTTCGTGAATGGAAGGGTCTTCTAATGGGGTTGATAAAATCCCAGCATCTAAAGCGCCGGTTTTTAGATTTTGAATGATTTGCTCGGTTGTCATTTCCTTAAGGTTGACGGCTACCTTCGGGTATTTATTTCGAAAATTTGCAAGAAAGATTGGTACCAGAGTTGGGGCTAGTGTCGGTATAATCGCCAAGTTGTAGGTTCCCATTACTTCACCATGTCGGGAGTTGACGATTTGCTCGATCTTAGCAAACTCAAACATGACGTTTTGACATTGTTCTAAAATCTGTGCGCCGATCTTAGTCGCGACCACCGGCTTTCTAGAACGATCGAAAAGAACTAGATCGTATTCCTCTTCCAACTTCTGAATCTGCATACTTAAAGTGGGCTGGGTCACATGACAGGCTTTTGCTGCATTTTGGAAGCTTCCCTCTCTGAGCACTGCGAGCGCATAAGATAATTGAGTGATCGTAGCCAAGGTATTAGCCTTTTGCGGCAAAGATTCCCACAGGAGGATCTTGACAGCGCATGGTTTCGAGGTTTGGTGCTTCTTTTTCTACCTGAGAAGCCGCGTTTCGAAGTGCAGTTCGTAAGCCCTCTTCGATGACTGGGTGGTAGAAAGGTAGACTGAGAGCCTGATGAACATCGATATTTGCCTCTATTGCCCATGAAATCAGGTGGGCTAGGTGTTCTCCATCGGGAGCAAATATTTCAGCTCCAAGAATTTCTGCATTCTGTTTATCTACATAAACATGTAGTAAGCCTTTTTCCTCGAGCTTTACGATAGCGCGCCCTTGACCTTCGAAAGAAACAGTTCCGGTAACAAAATCTG
>JANQHA010000631.1 GCA_028282865.1 Oligoflexales bacterium | reverse complement strand
CTTGCCCATCGCTAATCTAGCGGCGTCCTTCATAGCTTCATCTTGCTGGCTCGTTAGACTCCCAATCACAATCGACATGATAACACCGATCAGGGCGATCACAATGATGATCTCGATAAGAGACATACCGGCTTGTTGAATTAAGCCCCTCTTAGTACTGCGAGTATGATCTCGCACAACGGGTGAGGATTCAATGAAGGGGATAAGCGCTTTTTCCCGAATGTTTGCTAAAAAAGAATACATTAAGTGCTCCCGAAAAATTCAAACCGTTCAACCTCTGTAATTGTACCTATTTTTAATTGATAAAGCACCTATTTATACTGAGATCTCGTCCATTTAGAGCAGAAATCTAAGCCCAAGTTGCGTGACTAAGTCGGCAACCCCTTGGTACAAAGGCAGATCCCCAGCTGCCATCATGATTCTCTGCGGATGTTCCATTCCAAGGAGTATAAAGGCAACAGCTACGATGGTGGAGCAAGGGTTTTCAAATGCAACCGTCTGCCTACCTTAGCTGATTCATGACGGAAAGCATCGGCATCATAAGTGAAAAAACTACTAAAACCGTAATTCCTCCCATGATGATTATCATAGCAGGCTCGATCAGGGATATCATTGCCGCGATTTTACGCTCTACTTCGGCATCATAGGCTACCGCGACATGAGAAAGCATATCTTCCAATTGGCCTGTTCGCTCGCCAGTCATAATCATATGAGTCACCAGCGGGGGAAATTGCCGGCTTCGCTCGATGGTTCTACCTAAGCTTTCCCCTTCCTGAACCGCTATCTTAGCCTCATCCAGTACACCTGCAATTTGAGTATTTGTTATGACATTCTTGGTAATTTCTATTGCATTAATGATTGGTACTCCCGAGTTTAGGAGCGTTGACAGAGTTTTTGTAAACCTAGAAATCATCATTCGCAAGATCAGGCTGCCAAACAGTGGCGCCTTCAAAACAGTTCTGTCAAAAGTCGAACGGCCATCGGGGGTCGCTACCCACCTTTTGAAAAGATAAAAACTCAGCCCAGCAATCATCAAGATTACGTACCAATAATTTTGCAGAATGTCAGATACTGAGATACAAAACCTAGTATACCAAGGCAGAGTTACACGCAGTGAATCAAACACTTTGGTTAGTTTTGGAACGATGCTAATAAATAAAAAGGCTATGATCCCAGTAGACGCTAAAATCATGACAATAGGATATGTCACCGCACTCATCAGCTGACCTTTAGTGGCATCTTGATCTTCCAAGAAACCAGCTAGCCGATCAAGTACGACATCTAACTTGCCAGATGACTCGCCAGCTCGGACCATATTTACGTACAGACGGTTAAAGACACCAGGATAAGCAGCAACAGCATCTGCTAACGAAACACCTTCGGAGACTCGATCCTTTACCGCGGATAGCGTATTACGCAGGACAAGGTTCTCAACCTGATCAACTAAAGCGCGCAAGCATTCATCTAGGGGGACTTGCGCTCCTTGCAGGGTCGCAAATTGACGGGTCATCACTGAGAGATCAGCGGTACCAACACCACTACCTAAAAACTTTCTTTTTTGCCGAGCACTATCAAGAGACGTCTCCTCTTTTAACGAGGATACGATCACTTTCTCCTTCTGCTTTAGCCTAACTCTCGCAGCTCGCGGGTTATCTGCCTCAACTTTGCCCTTGCGATTGGCGCCAGTCTTTAGATCGTACCCTTTATAAGTATATATAGGCAAAAGTAAGGTCTCCTAGAAATCTTTTTTACAATCAATAACTAGCTAATAACTTCATCGTCCATATCTTCGGTTTGAGTCGTTCGTACTGCCTCCTCCATAGAGGTGATGCCAAGAATCACTTTTGAGAAGGCAGAGTCTCGAAGTGTACGCATACCTTTCTTGATTGCAAGCTTCTTGATTTCCTTAGCATCTTGAGTCGCTGTGATCAATGACCTCATTTCATCGTCGAAAACGAGTAGTTCGTAAACACCAACACGGTCTTTGTAACCTAAACCAAAACATCGCTCACAGCCAGCACCAGGTCGGTACAGTTTTATTTTAGAAGCCTTTTCCTTAGTTAGGTGCAGTTGAGCTCGTTCGTACTCGTCTGCGCTATAGGCTTCTCGACAACTCGTACACAATCGACGTAAAAGCCTTACTGCGGTAATTCCTAACACGGCCGACGAAAGTTGGTAAGGTTGCACCCCAAAATCGAGCATTCGTGTTACTGTCGATGCAGTATCATTCGTATGAAGCGTCGAGAAGACCAAGTGGCCTGTAATTGAAGCCTGTATTGCGATTTTAGCGGTCTCGGCATCACGAATCTCACCAATCATGATTGCGTCGGGATCCTGCCTCAAGATCGACCTAAGACCGGCGGCAAAAGTCATACCGATTTTCTCTTTCACTTCTATCTGCCCTACTCCCTGTAGCTGATATTCCACCGGGTCTTCGATAGTAAGAATATTGATATCCGTCGTATTAATATGCATCAAAGCTGCATATAGCAAAGTCGATTTACCGGATCCGGTCGGACCGGTAACCAAAAAAATTCCATGTTTTTGCTCGATCAAGTTACAAAAAGAGGGGTAAATTTCCTGCTCAATTCCCATCTGGTCTAACCGCTTACCACCGGAAGACTTATCTAAAAGACGCATAACAATACGCTCGCCATTTGCTACCGGCAAGACTGAAAGTCGTACATCGACATCTTTGCCTGCTACTTTGATAGCGATACGACCATCCTGTGGAATGCGTTTCTCGGCGATATTTAGCTTCCCAATGATCTTAATCCTAGAAGCTAGAGAGCCAGAGTGCCGCCTCGGAATCTGCATCTTATCTTGCAAAGTTCCGTCAACATGAAAACGCACGATAACCTCGCTCTCAAAGGGTTCGATATGAATATCCGAAGCCCGCTCTTTAACTGCTCTAGCAAGCAAACCGTTGACCAATCGAATAATTGGCTTGTCATCATCTGATGCTTCCAGTAGATCCCGAGTCTCGTCAAGGTCGGTATCACCACCGACATCAGGTACATTAAGTTCGTCTATCACTTTCTGTGAAGCATCATTTGCCTTTTCATAAACCCTGTTAATGCTATTGTCTATCACTCGAGGTGAACTAACAATCATGTTAATGTTTGTCGAAAGTATGAGCCTTAGGTCATCTAATGGGAATATATTCAGCGGGTCAGCTACAGCGACAGTCACATTAAAATCATCCCTAGCGATCGGCAGTATTTTATTATCGCGACAAAATTGAATCGGAATATTATCTACTAGTTCCGAGTCTATATCATTTATTGGCAATCGGTCGTAATAAGGTAAATCAAGTTGTTGAGCTAATGCCTTTAGCATGTCTTCTTCAGAAACCAGATCCTTCTCAACGAGCACTTCACCTAGCTTGACATCCTGGCCTTTCTCCTTTTGGGCTTCGAGCGCTTCCTCAAGCTCTTGAGCACTAATGGTCTCACTATCAACCAAAATCTGCCCTAAGCTCTTATGCTGCAGACGCCGAAACTCGACGGTTGGAAGGTTAGCCCAATTCGGCTCCAGATCTTCGCCTTTTTCTTCCATACCAGTATTTCCTTCGATTAAATTAACCGCTTAATCATAAACATGCTCTTACGACTTAGGTTTTGAACCTAATTGGCCTCTGCCTCGCTACTTTCTTCGGGTTTGCTACTACCATCATTTTTATTACTAATCTCTTCTATCTCTTCACTAGCATAGCCCATATCTCTCATCACATCTCGCGATCTCTTTGCCCGACGCTTTTCATCAATAACATCATAAGCGTCGGCATGATAAATACCAGCCTCTCTTTTAGGAAGCAGCTTATAAAAATCATCGTCCTTAAAGCCAGACCCATATATTTTCTCTAAGATTTCGTCTCGCTCAGAAATCTTGCGGTCATAAACGGCCGCCAGATCGTTAGCTCCATGCACGATATGTGGAGTCAGAAAGATCATTAGATTTTGCTTTTGCTTCTTCCTGTCGGTATTTCTAAATAACCAACCTAAGATAGGAATATCACCTAATAAAGGAATCTTCTGATAGATTTCTATTTCAGACGTTTTAACCAAGCCAGATATCACAACGGTCTGGGAGTTCTTTACAGTCACTATCTGGCTTGTCTTACGCTTCAAAACCGAGGGCAAGCGGGACACCGAGTCTATAGTGCCCGAGCTAGCATCCAAGTCGATCTTCATCGTAACGTAGTTAGAGTGAGATATATTAGGTTTAATCTCCAATGAAAGATCGACATCTTCGTGTTTTACGTTGCCTACAGCAGTGCCGGAGGCGCTTATTTCACTACCCGCCTTAAAGTATAAACGGTCTCCCACAGTGATTTTTGCGACCTCATTGTTTGAGGTTAAGATATGCGGGCTAGATAGAACTCGGGTATATGCGTCCGTTTTTATCATTTTAATGAGAGCACCAGGAGATATCTTACCTATACCAGGAATATCAACTTCCTCTCCGGTCAAAATACCGATATTTAAATCCTCAGCAAAAGGTCCAGCAGCTTTTTCAATCCCTGGAGCATCGGTTGTTCCTGCGGCTTGGGAGATAATAAGAGGTGATATATTTTGAGCCTGCCAAGTATAGGCTACATTGTTGTTACCCTGCTTTGCACCAGCAAAAACCGAGGTCGCGAATTTAAACCCACCTTCCGCATTGATATCGAGAATCTCTGCCTCGACAAAAACCTGACTGCGCCTAACATCAAGTTTTCGAATGATACTATTTAGCGCATCATAAGCTGCACGACTCCCGGTTATCAGCAGCGAGTTGGATGACTCATCAGCAGTTATTTTTACATTGTTATCAAGTGTTGCAACGGGAGGAGCTACATTTCGATTACTCGTGGACCTTCGCGACCTGCTTGACCTAGTGATAGGCGCTCTTCTTGAGCTAGAGCTCCCACCACTAGCTAGTGCGGACAGGGTCGTTGCAAGTTTTTTTGCATCTGCGAAGTCTAGAGGCCTAACATGAATTGACGACTGCCGAGTTGGGTCATCCACTTCAACATCAAACTTTCTCACTAGCGACTTAACATCTGCGATGGTTCGCGGTGGTCCGAAAATCACCACCGAATTAGTACGTTCATCAGTCATAATTTTATAAGTTAAGTAGTTTCTAGTCGAGCGAGATTTACTGGACCCTCCTGACTGCTGAGCCTTAAAGATGTCCTGGACCATTGCTGCAATGGTTTTAGCGTCACCAAATTTAATAGGCACAATAGATACCTTCGGCTGCTGGGTCTGAACATCAAGCAACTCAATGATGTCAAGTATCCTCCGAACCTTATAGCCACTATCGCTAACAATCAGAGTATTGGTAGGCTCGTAAGCGATCATCGAGTTTGACGAAATAATTCTGGCGAGTTTGGTCTGAATTTCTCGAGCATTAATGTACTTCAAAGGAATGATTTGGGTTATAAGTTCATCGGTCAACGGAGTCCAACTAGAGCCTAAAAATGTTTTTAAGTTAGATTTAACCGCACTTCGAATAGGGATGATTTTGATAACCTTACCAGTTTCCACGGTAGTTAACCCCAACAAATTTAAAGCAGATAGAAAGGCTTGGTACGCCTCTACTTTGGTTACTTTTTGCGGAGAGATCATCTGAACTTTACCGCTAACATCTCGCCCTAAAATAACGTTCTTACCGGTCCATAGAGACACCGCTCTAATAATGTCCTTAATATCTGTTGGCTCGGGGAAGTCGATATTCACCAGTTCCTGGCCATCTGGAACAAAGTCAGCTCTCGGCTTGTCCTCATTTTTCTTTGGTTTAACAGTCACAACCTTTTTGGGCTTCTCCGGCGCTTTCTTCGTCGGAGCAACTACCTTTTTAGGTGGCTGCACTTGGACCGGTTTTTTGGGCTCTGGAGGCTGTTTTACCACCGGAGACGCCGGCTTGCTTATCGGAGGTTTGCGATTCGGTACTTCCGTATCAGGTTTCTTATCTTTTTCAACCTGCTTAAGTTGCTGCGCGTCACTTGGCTCAGGTTCACCGTCAACCTGCGCTGGCTGCTCGTCAACTGGAGCGGTCGACGGCATAACAGTTGGGTTTGGAGCGTCATCAGATTTTGGAAGTGGGGCCTCCGGTGGAAGGTCCACACCATTTTCCGGGGGTAGATCAGCTTCGTTTTCTGGAGGCAAAGGATCATTCTCTACCTGTGCAACTGCAGACCCTGTTTTTTCTTGTGCATACTGTTTACCAGAACTAAGAACCAGCAAAACACCAGCAAGCAGTAAAATAACTAGATACTGCTTCTTTTCCCTAAAAACCTGCATAAGATCTCCTGTAAACCATCGTTGGCGTCACTTTATCTGGACACTAATTGTCATAGGTTCTTTGTTATTCCTTAATAAGCTCACTCTTATCTCTCTCTCATCTTGAAAAGCCTGATACAGCGCAAACCCTTGATCAGGCTGCTTCATACTGATGTCGTTCACTTGAGTTATCACGTCACCATTCTTAAGTCCGACCTTCTTGAAAAGGCTTTTCGACTTTACCCCTATC
This sequence comes from Oligoflexales bacterium, assembly GCA_028282865.1. Classification (GTDB taxonomy): domain Bacteria; phylum Bdellovibrionota_B; class Oligoflexia; order Oligoflexales; family CACXFL01; genus JANQHA01. Next base: position 112 of record JANQHA010000631.1, on the reverse strand, counting down.
AGTTTAAACCCGATCATCTGACCATCTTTATTGTGAGGAATAAGCCTGCCTTTAGTCAAGATCTTCTCAAAACCAGTGCCAAGCTGATCGGCGACATATTTTTCAAGAAGGT
>JANQHA010000600.1 GCA_028282865.1 Oligoflexales bacterium | reverse complement strand
GCCCCCGACTTTTTTCTATTGTTACCATCTTTTGCAAATGCTCAGGTAGGCAAACTACCTCGCAAGGAGAAGAAAAAAGCCAAACCTATTGAGTCACTTCAACGCCGTCATTCTGGTAGCTCTTCTTTAAAAAAACCTAATGGGAAAACCCGTGCTCAGACTATAAATGCTCCGCGATCTTCCTACAATACGCCCAGCGAATCTTGCCATAACTATATTGGCTCACCGATCCAGCAACGGGTGACTCAGGATAATAATTCGATATACTATTTAGGCCGTACTAAAACATTGAGCGTGAAAGGTCCTGGGAGTAAATTTTTTTATTCGTTGTTAAAAATGGATAAGCTTGCTCTGGGTAAAAAGTCTTCAAAGGTGTTCGGCCTAAATGGCTTGTCTCACACTGGACTGATCTTTCACCCAGAGTCCGGTAGCGGTTTTTCTGTACTTAACTTCAAGGGACCAGAGAATGGCTGTGGCAGTGGAATGGGGTCAGGTACTAGCATTCCTTACTTTCCAAATAGAAGCAAGCAGCCTAAACCAATCAGCTCTATTAGATTTGGTTATTACTCTTTAGTGAGGTCTGAAAATGGAAGTTTTTTCGCAAATTTTGACCGGTTTCAGGTCGTGAGCTTAGATCCGTCAAGTGGTCAAAGAAGAACGGTAGGTTCTTTTGTTAAAGGTGATCAACCGGTTGCTTATGACTCTGAACGTCGACTGCTTTATGCTTGGCAGTCTTCTAATAAGATTTTAGCCGCATACTCAGGCCTAGCCAAGAGGACTGCCTATAACTATAAGCTGTCTTCTGGAGAAAAACTATTGGTTGAGGGGAGCCGTTTTAGCACTATTTCTTCAGTTGATGCTAGCCGTGCCTTTATAATTGAAGAGTTGGACGGTAATTTGCAGAAGATACCAACCAAACGTGCTTACAAGGTAGCTTTGCCCAAAGGGGTAGAGAAGCCAGGCCTAAGTTTTTTGAGCGATCGATCCTCAAGAACTTTAGTCGCTTATAATGGGCCAGATAAAAGACAAGGCCGTAGTCGAGTTCTTATCTACCATTACGCTGACGGTAAACTGTTGAGCAATCTTCAGCTAAAAAGTGACAAATACGTTGATCAGGTTATATTTAGTCGTAACAAAAATAAGAAGAACAGTTTGCTGGTTTTTCTGAATAATAGAAACGATCAAACGTTGGCTAAAATTTTAATATATTCTGATAAGTGGAACTCTATTCCTTTTTAAAATGAATTTCTTCGCCCCCTAATAATCTCGAAAGATTTAATGGCGTCGGGGGAAAAGGTTTTTATCTTGTCTGCTCTTAGAAACGGGTTGGTTTCTTGCTCAAGACCAATGGTAGTTGGAATAGTCTTTTTACCTTGATTACGAAGGCTATGTACCTCTTCTACTCTTTGTTGGAGTTTGAGGTTGTTGGGTTCAACAGTCAGCGCAAATTGACCATTCTTTAATGTGTATTCGTGAGCGCAATAAACCTTGGTTTCTTCAGGAAAAGCTGATATTTTTTTTAGACTATGCCACATCTGAGCAGGGGTGCCCTCAAACAACCTACCGCATCCCATTGCAAAGAGCGTATCTCCAACAAAAACTATTTTTTCACCTGCAAAATGAAAGCAAATATGACCGGTAGTGTGGCCCGGGGTTTCAATGATCTCTATTTTGTGTTTACCAAATATGACTGTGTCTCCTTGACTTACCCCTTGGTCCATTTCTGGGATACGGTGACTGTCAGCCACCGGACCAATGATTTTGCAGTTGGTTTCAGATTTAATGAGTGCGTTACCGCCGACGTGGTCATGATGGTGGTGGGTATTTAAAATGAAATCAAGTTGCCATTGGTTACGCTCGAGTTCTTTTAAAATGACCTCGGGATCTCCAGGATCCACTGTGAGAGTCTTTTCCGTTAGCGGGTCTCTCACAATAAACCCGTAGTTGTCATCGAACATTGGCAGTATTTTTATCTCTAGATTCACGAGTCTCCTAGCTTTAGTTAGGATCGACGTAAAGCGCGCTGTATATCGCGATTTGCATCTTGTTTCTTCTTGGTTTCTCTCTTATCGTAGTGCTTTTTACCTTTGCCTAGGCCGATCTCGACTTTTATCTTGCCATTTTTAAAGTAAAATTTTAGCGGTACGAGAGCGTAGCCTTTTTCATAGACCGAGCGCTCCATTTTTATAATTTCTTTTTTGTGTAGCAGCAGCTTTCTAACTCTTTTCTCTGCATGGTTTTCTCTATTGCCATGACTATAGGGGCTAATATGGACCTCTTTAAGAAAGGCCTCTCCCTGTTCTATATCGACCCACCCATCAGATAGGTTGGCTTTACCTTGCCGTAATGACTTTACTTCAGTGCCTTTGAGCGAAAGCCCTGCCTCCCAAGTATCAGTAATGGAGTAGTCATGCCGAGCTTTTCTGTTGCTAGCAATAACTTTGATGCTCATAGAGAAGTTCCTTTGAACTCAATAAATGCTTTTAATAGTGCCCGCATATCAATAATGCAGTATGAATTTTCAAATGCGAGCGCTATAGGATAGCTTACGAAGCACCGATATGATACAGGAAGATGTCCTAGAGCTTGAAATTATATGGTCTTTGAAATGAGCCAATACCGAAATTTAGGCGGTGCGATTGACTCGGACTCTTCCGGGCTTAGGATAGATGCGTATCTGGGGCGCCAGTTTCCTTTTTTTTCTAGAAACCTATGGAAAAAGCGCCTAGATGCTGGCGAAGTCTTGGTCTCCGGTAAGGTCGCTAGACCGAGGTATTTGCTCCGCGAAGGAGATATCATTCAGCTATATCACCCCGAAGATCGCGAGCCCGAAGTCGACGATAATATTCAGGTTTTGTATAAAAGTGAAGGGGTTATGTGCGTTTATAAGCCTTCTGGTTTGCCCATGCACGAAGGCGGCCCGTACCGTAAGAACACTTTTAGCCATGTAGTAAAAATCAAGATTGGTAGCGAATGGTCTGCGGTTCATAGGCTAGATAGAGAAACTAGTGGTATTGTTATTTGCTGCGATAACGCTGCAGCGCGGGACTCGTTGGCTCAGCAGCTCAGCTCTCAAAAGGTCAATAAAGAGTACCTTGCAATTGTTAAAGGTAATCCAAAGGTTAATTCTTGGGTAGTAGATCAGCCTATCGGTGATCTTGAAGATAGCGAGGTTCGGATTAAAAAGTGGGTGGTGCCTGGAGGGCAGCCATCGCGCAGTGACTTTGTAGTTGAAGATCTAGCTGACGGTCATAGCTTGCTTAGGGTGTATCCAAAGACTGGAAGAACAAATCAGATCCGAATTCATGCGGCCTATTGTGGTCATAGGCTATTGGGCGATAAGCTTTACTACCCAGATGAAAAAATTTTTATTGAGTTTCATGAATCGGGTATGAGTGAGTTTATTGAAAGAAAGACGGGATTTAACCGGTGTTGTCTTCATGCCACTGCTATTAAATTTTTACACCCTACGACTGATAAAGAGGTTTATGTTCAGTGTCCTATGCCAGAAGATATGAGACTGCTATGGAACCGGCTTAAGCACGGTCCTGCTATTCCATAGGTTTGTTGCTTTTTGGTGTAAGGCCTTAAATGTCATGTTTATAGGCTTCAATAGCCTTTCGTTTGACAGTTTTCCGGGGTTAGGAATTTGTGCAATGATTCTTTCAATGGGGTTAGTTCCATATAGCTCCTTATCATTTTCTATCGCAAGAATAAGATACAGGCTTTGTAGGTAGCTTAGCTGCGCATTTGAACTGTTTAGTTCTATAAACGGCTTGTTGAGTGCATCTTCAGGCAGAAATGATTTTTTATTTATGGAAAAAAAATCCCGTCGGCACTCGTAGGCGCACTCTAACCTTTGGGCAATGCCCTCGTTGATCCAAGTCGGCATCGTTCGAAACATCGTCATGGAAGCAAGCAGTGCATGTGTCAGCTCGTGACGTAATATCCGTTCAACTTGGTTAAACTTCTCATTCGTTGGCGTGCCGCTACTTGGAATTGATACTCGAATCCGACCATCAAAGACGCCTGACGCCCACTGAGGTCCATGTTTCAATACCTTTTTGAACCGATCTTGCGGATAAAGAATCACCTCGACCGGTGTTTTTGGCTCTTTAAAACTATATTTGCTTATAAACTCCTCCAAAGAGAATTCTAGCGTTTCCAATATAAAATCGATAAATTCGTAGTCGTTGCTCGGGTTGTAGCTGAGGTTGAAGTGGCTGGTACTGACCGTAACTTGTTTAAGGCCTTCTTTTGCTTTTTCTCTCATTGACGAAAGACGCTTTTTTGCTTCACCATGTTCTTCTGAACTTGCGACGACTTTCTCTAAAACCTCGGTCGCTTTTTTATACTTGAGTGCTGATTCTAGGGCTTCCGAGTATAGGAGTGACATCGCATTATCGGTAGGTTTTTGCTCTAGATATTTTTCAAAATATTCCTCTGCGCTGTTGAGAATCTTTAGCCGAGAATAGCATAGTGCAAGTCCTTTGTTGGTTGCTGGATGATTAGAAAAGAGCTCTGCTCGTTTTAGTAGTGTGATTGCCGAAGAGCAATTATTGTTATTTATCTGCTGCCAGGCATTTGAGGTAAGTATGATCGGCAAGTGCCTTCTCAGCCAGTTATAAAAAGGGGAGTCTTGCTTTGCTGTCTGATATGCGTTTTCAGAGACCTCTAATGCCAATCTGTATTGCTTGCTTTTAAAATGGCTAAGAACTTGATCAATAATAGATTGCTCTACCTTGGTGAGCTGTCCTTCTGGTCTAATAACAGGGGGTGGTAAAGGTACCACTGCTTTTTGTTTGCTTTCGGGTTTTTCTAGTGGCTTTTCTGGCTTTTTTTTATCTTGCCAAAAGTAGTACCCAGTTACGACTGAGGTAAGTAATAAGACTATTGAAGTGTGTTTCCAGGTCATCGTCGTTGTGTAGTCAGTTTTTAAGCTCTTCCGCTAAACCGCCGCTTTGATGCAACTTGTATAGCTCTTGAAATCCCCCGATAAATTGATCTTTTATGAAAATCATCGGCACTGACCTCCAGCCATCATTTTCTTGAGAAAGTTTCATTCTAAGCTCGTCCTGGTTGTCTAGGTTTATCTCTTCATAGCCAAGTTGCAGTTTTGAAAGGAGGTTTTTAGCCTGAACACAAAAGCTGCAGTAGGATGTGGTATAAATTTTAATTTCTGACATGACACCTTCCCCGTTTCTACGGTAGCTTGCTAACCTAAGCAGGAGCTTATTCTACCATTTGAAAGGATAGGGCGCTATGGCAGAAAAGACCACTAGATCAAAACAGCAGAGCGATACGATAGGTGGGCCGGTGCCTTTTGAAAAGGAGCCTTCTCCTTTCGGTGTCCCGCTGCGAAGACGGGCCATTCCACTGGTAAGGGATATCGTGGTTGTCGCTTCCGGCAAAGGCGGGGTTGGCAAATCTACTCTAAGCACAAACCTATCGGTAGGACTAGCAAGGGCTGGAAAGAAAGTCGGAATTGTTGATGCTGATATTTACGGCCCATCGATTC
>JANQHA010000582.1 GCA_028282865.1 Oligoflexales bacterium | reverse complement strand
TCGAGCCGATGCAAGTACCATTGTTATAGACTTAAATAATCCGACATGGGCTTCGTCTCCTTCATTAGCAGCTTGGAGCAATAGCACGACAACCACGCCAAGCATCACCTACACTAGCAACGCCGCTGATTCTGGTTCTGGAGTCGCGAGCTACGAATATGCCGTTGGTACCGGAACTTCCGGAGGCAGCGCTAATGACATCACAGATTGGACGACCGCTGGCTCATCACCTTTTGCAGGAGTCGTGTCAGGCGTCAATCATGGCGATACGCTCTATGTAAATATGCGAGCTGTAGATGGCGCTGGTAGAAAGTCGACAATCAAAAGTTCTTCATCATTTGAGATAGATACGGTAGCACCGAGCATTGCAGTAACTTACCCCGCTGAATCTGATAAAATCAGCCTAAATCAATTCAACTTTACTGGCAGCTGCGAGACCGGAATCGCTATAGATGTAGTTTACACCGGTGATATTTCCGGTACCACATCTGGAACTTGTACCGGCGGAGCTTTTTCAATAACGGTAACAGTCAGCGGTGCAGTCGGCAACAGAACTGTGCAAACAAGTCAAACCGATCCAGCCGGTAATACTGGAACTGTCACAAGAACTTTTGAAAGAATCCCAGAGGGAATGGAATCTATAGGCTTAGGCCAGAACTTTAGCTGCGGGGTAACGACCAATGGCAAGCTAGAGTGCTGGGGTCATAATACCAGTAACCAGCTAGGTGATGCGACTAACACCAGCAGATCGACCCCAGTGCAGACTATATCTGATGGGGTGTCTAAAGTGAAAGGTGGCTACCTACATGCCTGTGCGCTTATGACCGACGGCACCATGAAATGCTGGGGTGCCGGTACTGAAGGACAGGTTGGAGATGGCGGTGACGCCAGTAGATCTTCACCAGTAAATGTAACAGGGCTAACAGGTGTTACAGACTTTTTCGTTGGATATCAAACCAACTGCGCTATCGCAAATGGTGGCCTTAAATGCTGGGGACAAAACGCTTTAGGAGAGGTCGGAAATGGCAATTCTCCTACAGACGCGATCACACCAGCAGACGTAACTGGTTTAACCAGTGGCGTAACCTCTGTGGTAGGTAATTACTATTCTATTTGTGCTTTGGTAAATGGTGGCGTTAAGTGCTGGGGTAAAAACAACGAAGGTCAACTAGGTAACGGCACTAACACCAACTCAAATGTTCCGGTACAAGTTTCCGGCCTTACCTCAGGTGTCGTCAGCATTCATGCTGATCCAAGGTATAATTCAGAGCATTTTTGTGCAGTTTTAAGCACTGGCGCAGCAAAATGCTGGGGTAACAACAGCCAACGTCAGCTAGGAGACGGGGTGGGCAATACCGACTCTAACGTACCGGTGCAAGTAGACGGACTCACATCAGGGGTTAGCTCGATAGCGACGGCAGCTGGTCATACCTGTGCAGTTATGACTAACGGCACAGTAAAATGTTGGGGATCCAACGGACAGGGGCAGCTAGGTAATGGTACGACTACAGTTAGCGTTTCCCCTGTAGCAGTGACTGGAATAACTAATGCGACTAAAGTATTAGTGGGATCCAACGAGACCTGTGCGCTGCTTTCTACAGGTGGCGTTAAGTGCTGGGGCTACAACTTAGTTGGTCAGCTGGGAGATGGCTCAGTCAGCGACCAGCATGAACCGGTGGATGTTACCGGCTTAACTTCCGGAATCACCGACATCGACATTGGTGGTGACCATTTCTGCGCGGTAACCGCAAACAAAGGACTACGTTGTTGGGGAGAAAACGGTAGGGGGCAGACCGGAGATGGGACTTTCTTATCGGGTAATGAATTCCTATTTAGTAAGATCTCTGATGCTGGTTTGAATGGAAATGTATCCAAAATATATTCAGGCACCTACGGTACACATTCCTGTTATATTGATAACAGTGGTAACGTAAAATGCACCGGTAGAAATAATTCGGGGCAACTTGGGGATAACACAACAGAACAGAGAAACAGCACAGTATCGTCTCAAGGTCTACCTGACCCGGTGGTATCTATGGCTCTAGGAACACACCACACTTGTGCAATCACCGATCAATCAGCCGCATACTGCTGGGGTCTTGGAACCCACGGTTCACTAGGTAACGGTGTCAGTGCTAATAAAAGCACCGCACAACTAGTCACTGGTTTTAGCTCGAACGTTTCGAAAATAGAAGTTTCTGGGGGTTCAGATCGCTCGTGTATCATAGATAGCAGCAATGACTTATATTGCTTCGGCAAAAATACTTACGGAAGCTTGGGAGATGGCACTACAACCAGCAGAAATACGCCGCAGCTTATTCTAAGCAATATACAGCAAGTGGAGTTGGGCATTTACACCACATGTGCGCTAACAACTGGCGGCGGACTCAAGTGTTGGGGTCTTGGTACAACCGGAGAGTTAGGAAACAGCGCTTCTTCAAATAGTTCTACTCCAGTCGATGTAACTGGTCTCAGCAGTGGAGTTTCAAAAGTCTTCATGAGTAACTACGACTCTCGCAGGGTTTGTGCCATTATGGCCGCTGACGGCAGTGTCAAATGTTGGGGTAAAAACACTAACCACGGCCTTCTAGGCAACAACTCCAATGCTACCGCAAACTCACCGCAAACAGTCGTTGGGTTGAGCAATGTTACTGACATAAAAATGGGGCTCAATAATGCTTGCGCAATAACTAGTAGTAATGCCGTTTATTGTTGGGGTCAAGCAAGCTACGGAACACTTGGTAACGGATCCACTTCGATTAGCCTAGTTCCAGTTGCGGTCACCGGGCTAAGTAGTGGGGTTAGTAAAATTTCCTTAGGAGAGTACCACGCTTGTGCACTTAAGACTGATAACTCAGTTAGGTGCTGGGGATACAATGCCTACGGAACACTAGGGGACGGTTCTGTCACCAATAGGTCGTCAATTATCACGCCATCAGGGTCCGAATCTGGAGTTACAGACATCTGGGCGGCTAAACGTCATACCTGTATACTTAAATCCGACAATAGCGTTTACTGCATGGGTATAAACGACTACGGTCAACTGGGCTTTAGCTCAGGGAACAAAGGTCCGGTGGTAGTCGGGTCATATGATGATTGATAAAATTCGAATACCTTAAGATACTTGAAAACATCACCGAGGAGAAGCAGCTCCCACAGGCGGCCTAATCGCCGCCTCAAAGGGATTCGCACTATCTATCTCTTAAGGTTCTATTTTGATCGGAAGTTCTTAGCTTTAATCAACTTACCATCTTTACCCAAAAACATTAACACTCCATCAAAGTTATTATCGTCACTATAAAGAAGATCATCCGTATCAATTTTTAGAACAACTGTGCTTGAGAAAGGTTGACTCAACGGAATCCAATAGATTGCCTCTGGCTTACTATTAGACGGTTTATCTCTCATCCAAAACCGCAGATAAAAACCGGCGTAATCTTCATGCCCAATAACAGGCTGCAGTTCAGCCTTATAATATGCAGCTTCACTAGCAATACCAATCGGCAGATACTTATATGTGAACAGACCATACTCTCGGCCATCTGTAATGTAATCGTCACCTTTTGCAGAAAACAGATTTTCATTGAATTTTTTGTCTACCTGCGCCCAAGGCTTTGGATTAAACCCATTGAGCACATCAAGTTTGGCAATCAAAGCTTCTGCAGAATAGCTATCTTTGATGTAATCATGATCTTTTATAGAAATGCAGGATAGTTTAAAACTCTCGACTCCCGCGGCCACACCATCCTTATCTTGATAATGAGTGGTGACAACGTTTTCAACTCGAGACGACTTCCATTTACGATACATCTTCTCTGCAACTTCAACGGAGTGAGCGTAAACATCTCTAGTTAGATACTTACTAGAGTCCGTGTTCAAGACCTTAGGATCCCCACCCACTATATTGACCGTTATGTTATGAACCTGGCATCTGTAAGTCTTGAGCCTCCTTTTGTCACTTTGGGCATCGCCGGCGGCAATCCCAGCATTTAATAAAAGGTAAATAGTTAAATATGGTAACAGTTTAATAATTAAGTACTTTTTCATTTTAAAATCTCCTTAAGTCTATTTGTTTGTCCTGGTTGCTCGCGAGTGAATAGAATTTAACAAGACCAAGTTTGTAAATCTCCTAATTCTATCTGTATAATATGAGTTGATTTGAGGCGATTTTATCAAGTTGAATTCTGAGGTTTTAAGTTATTGATATTAAAGAATTATTTTATCTTGGCCGGTATAGTAAGGTCATAGACCACTATTTGACGGGCGCCAAAACTGCAATCGAATTTTCACATTACGTCGTTGGAGCACTCTCGTTCACAGGCAAGGTGCAAGATGCCAAAAGTCTTTTTGATAAGCATGAGCCACAGCTATCGTTTGATGAGCTGGTTGCTTGCCGGTTCTTTTTAGGGGTCGGCTATACAAGAATTTCAGAATACATACCTGCGGAGACTCTATTTTCCAAAAACTTAGCCAGTATCCGTAGCCACACCTCAACTAATATTGCGAGGTTTTATGCGTTCCAAGGTGTTGGCTTCTATCGCTACTTTTCCGGGAGAATTATCAGTTCAAAAAAATTCGCTGACCGGGCTTACCAGGAGGCCCTAGAAGAACGCTTCACTTACGGCCTTGCCCTCGCCGAAGACCTACGAGGGCACACATCAGTTCTAACAGGTGAAGTTAGTGAGGGCTTCTCGCAATTTGAAAATGCGAAAAAGCATGCAGAAAATATTAGCTCAACCGGATTGATTCAAGCAATCGATGTCACAATGACAAATTTTAAAGCTTATTTTGGCTCAGATTTCAAACAAACTATCAGCTTCCTAAAGCAGTTTCTTAAACACCCCAATTGGAGTGATAGTTATTCACAAATATCATTGTTCTTAGAATTATGCCGTCAACTCACCTTACGTGGGAGATTGATAGAGGCTGAAGAAATATTGGCTGAAGCATTTAAACTCATCTATCAAGTAAAACATAAAAGATATGAAATTCAGATGAATCTACGCCATGCGGAAATCCTATACAAAAGAAACGACCTCACCAATAGCTTGAATTTAATCGTCAACTCCCAGAAAGCTATTGATAAAAGAGTGGATATACAGCTCTTAGTCAAGGTAAAAGGAATGGAAGCTAAGTTACAAAAAGCACTGGGCCTTCATTCCGACTATCAAACAACAATTCTTGACCTAAAAGCACTCACTCAACGACACGGCGGAGCAGAGGCATTCCGATATTTAGCCAGAGTGTTCGATGAAAAAAATTATAGCCCCTGGAAGCGGTACCAAGATCCGGTCGGCGACATAGTAGATGACGTAACATGGGGATCAAAAACAGCCAGTAAAGTTATCGTGCAAAAAGGCTTACTTAGCCTACTGCCATTAGCTTGGAATAATGCAAAAGACAGGCGAGCAATCATATTTGACTTGCTTCCCAATAGCGTACTTGTCTTTGACCAAGGAGAAGCAGTTCATTATCCAAATATAGGCTCCAAACTCTTTCGTCAGCTTACGGCAAAAATCGCAGCGGGGTTTTCGACGAAAGAAGAACTTATTCATGAGATATGGGGCTACAAATACAGCCCGTTAAAACATGATTCACTCGTCTATACAGCGATAGCAAATTTAAGAAAAGCCCTTGGAAAAATGAGTTATTTATTGGAGTCAGATGAATCAGGTTATAAATGGGCGGATAGAGTTGAGATTCGCTTTTCACATATTAAAACCGTGTCGAGAATAAAAAAAAACGAGCCCCCTATACCCGGTCAGAGCAGTCAGCTTAATTATAGGCAGCTCAAATGCTTAGAGCAGCTTATCTCTCGGGAGTTTGAAGATGTCTCTAATTACCAAAAGTTATTTGATGTTTCGAGAGCGACAGCGACGAGAGACTTGACCGATCTTACTAATAAGGGATATCTTAAGAAATTAGGCAAAGGGCGAGCCACTAAATACGTTTTACCGAGGAGTAAGGTATGAAACACCTTTTTGTCACAATCGCATTGATAGTCGTCATCTTTAACTTCGATGATGTTGCAAAAGCAGCAAAACCGAGAGGAAGCTACACGTTTCCATCAGATAAAAGCTTGGGAAAATACGCAAATTGGCCACTTCGCGTTAAAAATATAGTGAATAATGCCAAAAATATCTCGGTAACTTATTTGCTGCCAAATAACGTAACTGGCCACAAGACAATCGAGGTAACTATGAAGGGTACAAAACAAGCTGGGGCTTTTTTTAAAATTAGCGGTTTAAAAGGCGAAGGTACCTGCACTGAATCAAAAAAACATATCACATGCCTCGTCAAGTTTAAAGGACTAGGTATAAACTCGAAAGATGTGTCTAAATTTCTTACCAAGAAATTCTCCGATATGACTGAGAGAACCAGCCGGTTAAAAATTGCTAAAGCGTATTCAAGCGAGCCTATCGGCGTCCTTATGATCGAGAAATGATGATGCTACTAGGCAATATCTAGATCATCGATATTAGGAGAAAATCGTGAAAAACCTTTCAATAGCCTTCATTCTACTTATAACTGGCAGCACTGCTTTCTCAGGAGAAATAGCCCTAAGCTTCGATGATGCCCCACTCGGAGATGGTTGGTATTTTACTGGTGAGCAGAGGACCTCAGAGTTGATCAAATCTTTGGATTCAATCGGCATTAAAACTGCTTTCTTTTGCACTCCTAGGACCTTAAACAACTCCAGAAAAAACAGGTTAGAAGCATATGCTTCCAAAGGACACATCATCGCAAACCATACTGATACTCATCCAGACCTAACAAAGGTCATGGCTCCAACCTATATCTCCAACATAGAAGTCGCACATAAAAAACTTAAGAGTTTTAAGACTTTTAGACGTTGGTTTAGATTTCCGTTTTTACGGGAAGGAAACACCAGAGAAAAGCGAGACAAAGTACGAGCGTGGCTCACTGCAAACCGCTACATCAATGGATACGTGACGATTGATAACTACGATTGGTATATGAACAAGCTTTTCCAAGATGCGTTAAAGAATGGTCGTAAAGTCAATTTCAAGAATCTTAAGAAGGTTTATTTAGAAGTTCTCTGGCAGGGAATTAAGTTCTACGATGAGATTGCCGTTAAGACTTTGGGACGCTCGCCGAAGCATGTGCTTTTGCTTCACGAAAATGATTTAGCTGCACTATTCGTCGATGATTTAGTTAGGTTTATTCGTTTTAAAGGTTGGAAAATTGTTACCCCTACCGCGGCCTACAATGACCCAATCTCAAAAATTGAGCCTGATACGCTACTCCTAAGCCAAGGCAGAGTCGCTGCCATAGCTCGCACGAGAGGTTATAAACCCTCTCAGCTTGTCTCAAAGTGGGAGGATGAATCAGCGCTAGAGAAAGTTTTTGAGGACAGTAAAGTCTTTGAATAAAAGGTTGTACTTCCACAATTCCAGCGATTTAGCATCTTAGCGTTGTCAAAATATCATAATTAATATAGATAGTTATTATTCCGGAGAGATGGCCGAGTGGCTGAAGGCGCACGCTTGGAAAGCGTGTAACTGGGCAACTGGTTCGGGGGTTCGAATCCCCCTCTCTCCGCCATTACCATAGCTATTTTCAATAATTTACGATTAAAACAGCGGCTCTAATATGTACAAAGAGTTTAACTCAGTAACAAAAATTCGACAGAATATTGATGGTTGGATTTCTCACATTAAAAGCATAGCGACGGCGGAGTTATACAAAGAAACGCTTCGGCTTCAAATGAAAATCACTGAGCCAGAAGTAATAAAGTACCTCGTAAACGACAAGCATTGGAATAATGCAAAAGAAGTTTTAGACCTAGGATGTGGTCCGGGTTTTTTGATCAGCACCCTTTATGATTTTTTCCCCAAAAAAGAGTATGCCGGGGTCGATTTAAATGAAGAGTTTATATCTTTTGCGAAGGAGAACTTTAGATCTCGCGCAACATTCTATCAATCAGATATCTACAGCTTTAATTTGAAGCAAAAATATGATTATTTGCATGTTAGGGCTTTACTTCAACACTTGCCTGATGTCCCAAGTTTTGTAGATGTACTCCTAAAGTTGACCAAAAGTGGCTCATCAATTTTATTTTTAGACTCCCCTGGCTCTGAGATAGTTAACTCTGATTTCATCCCCGATATCCCTAGCTATAAGATATTCTTTGAACAATTAGCATCGGCCCAAAAAGCTAAAGGAGGTAATCGAGATTGCCTTCTTGAACTAGAAAAGTCCATAGAAGGTCAACCATTTGAGGTGATTACTTCAGAAGATTTTTTTGTTCCAAGTACTGGGGATTTAAGTAGAGAGATTTATTTCTTTTACATATATTTTGTATGCGAGTTATTGGACCGCATGTACGATATCGCTTCCGACAAGAAGGCATTTATTGGAGAACTATTGCATTGGTATGATTCTCCAGTTAGATACGCTCAATTCCATGGAAAATGGGTGCAGTTATTGAGAAAGTGACCTAAGCCTTACAGTCTTATAGCTACCACCTGAATTGACACCAAATGCAAAGACGTAGTCATTGGAAATTGATTTAACTGGGGGCATTATAGCATCCTTTCAAGAGCGTGAAGAGTGGGAGCGTGTTACGGTTCACCTCAAACTAGTTCCATCTAAACGTTTTTGGAAGGGATTTGAGAGATTGATGGACTTAATGTTTGAGGATTATTGGAAAA